>NZ_JBMLRC010000211.1:0-1681 GCF_049241225.1 Emticicia sp. | reverse complement strand
AATTGGCAGGAACAGAAAAATTCAAACAACAAATCATTGATGGCGTTTCGGAAGCTGAAATCCGTAAAAGTTGGGAGCCAGGTTTGAGTGATTTTAAGGCTTTGAGAAAGAAATATTTGATTTATCCATAATCTTTGGTTTCCTCAGAGTCCCACTTAGCCTTAATGCAAATAATAGTTAATGTTCGGCTGATTTTGTAATCAGTCGGTGTGTTAGCCGTTCTTAGAACGGCAGTAGAGAATAGTTTTTTGTATTTGCGTTCTAAGAACGCAAGAAACAATGACTGAATAAATATTCAGCCAAACGGGGATATTATTAACACGAAAACCCAACTATTATCGGACTTAGAAATTAATAATATAACTCAATTTAGGGCTACAATAAACGATATTTCAAGTAAACTTTACGACTTTATTAAAATAAAATGATAAATTATAGATATTTCTTGCAACTGAGAGACGTTTATAGTTTCTCATTCAATATTGATTTGTTTGTTTTCTTCAATAAGAACTCTAAACAAATTATTTGCTTGGATAAAAGACTAAAAAATAGTTGGTCTTACAAGTTTTCCAATAATGCTGTTGTAAGAGTTTATAATGATAAAATCTATATAGCTGATAATTATGACGAAGAAAACATATTACTTGATTTAGAAGGTAAAAAAATTGAAAACCTATCTGAAAGTGCTATTTCTATTGATTTTCATTCAAGTAATTTAGAAAATAGGGTGAAAATTTTCTATGGTGATAGTTCTTTAGCTCTTTATGATTTAACAACTCAAAAAGTGATTTGGACAACATCTTTTAAAGTAAATGTTGATGGAATCCTAAATCCAGAGATGATTTTTTGTGTATTAAAAGGGGGTAACAAAACAATAATATCCCTTGATATAAATACAGGCTCACTTCTCTGGCAATTTTCCGTCTCCGAACTCGGCAAATACACTTGGTCAGATGGGGTAAAAACCCATAGAGAAGAAGGCAAAGTTGAGCGAATCATCGGTGTTTTTGGAGAGGTTTTGGTTTGCGTAATCACGGGTGGGGGCGAGCGTGTAAGAGGCAATACCCAGCTCATCGGCTTAGATACCAGCACGGGCAACCTGCTCTGGCAAATCGAACAATTTATCGGTACACCCAACCGTCAGCTACCCGCCACCGCCACCCTCATGCCCGATGCCCAAAATAAGAACTTAGTCGGTTTCCAGAGTGGAGATTTCATAGAAATAGACCCTCAAGTAGGCAAAGTTTTGAGATATAGCCAAATCAACTTGGTATATGAGCAGCACACCCTTACTGGTTTGATGGATTCATTCAGTTTGCAGGGCGACCACCTCTATTTTCGTAGCTCAGTCAGTAGCATGGGCGGCTTCCCGACCGCCATTGGGGCATTCAACTACAAAACCGAAACCATCGAGTGGCTATACGTTTTCGAGGAGTTTGCCAAAGAAGGTAAGTTTATACCCATCAACCAGCCCAAAGCCGAAGGTAACCGAGTTTACGCCCTCGATTCAGGTAATACCTTGCATATTTTTGAAAGAGAGTATTAAAAATAGCTTAAAAGTGTACTACAATCTTTTTATCTATACATAAACACCTTAAAAACTTCCCCTTTCTTAAATAAACTACGTTCCAACGGCAATTCGAGAAAAGCATCGGCCTCTACTAAGTTTGCCAAATCGCCC
>NZ_JBMLRC010000210.1:0-1400 GCF_049241225.1 Emticicia sp. | reverse complement strand
AAGACAGAGTAGTTATTGGAAAACTGATAAAATACGGTTCTCAGATTTTAAATCTATTCGTAAACAATTGCCGATTTATAATCGGCTCAAGCAAAAAATCATCATTCAAACCTAACATAAAACATGGAACGCAGAAAATTTATTGGAACAACACTAAAAGGAGTTGCAGCAGCAACAATCGGCATTCCGACAATCGTCCCGTCAACGGTTTTCGGTAAAAATGCCCCCAGCAATAAAATCAATATTGGTCAAATAGGTTGTGGGCGTATCGGCCGTGACCACGACATGGTTGGTACAATGCAGCACGACGTGGCTCGTATGATGGCAGTATGTGATTTAGACCAAAATCGACTAAAAGATGGTAAGTTGCTCGTAGAAAACTATTACAAGAAAAAAACGGGACAAGATAAATATGTTGATGTAAAAATGTATGATGATTACCGTGAAATGCTTCTTAACAAAGACATTGATGCTGTAATTATCAGTACACCGGACTTTTGGCACGCTCAACCAGCCATCGAAGCTGCTCTGGCTGGAAAAGACATTTACCTCCAAAAACCAACTTCACTGACAATTGCAGAAGGTCGATTATTGAGTAATGTTATCAAAAAAACAGGCCGAATTTTGCAAGTTGGCACACAACAACGTTCTTCACCCCAATTTAGAATTGCTGCTGAATTAGTGCGTAACGGCCGTATTGGGAAATTACATACCGTAAAAGTTGGCCTTCCAGGTGACCCAGCAGGGCCTTCCTTCCCAACTATGCCGGTTCCAAAAGGCTTCAACTATGATATGTGGCTCGGTTCAACTCCCGAAATGCCATACACTGAAAACGCAGTACATCCACAAGTAGGTTATGGCCGCCCAGGTTGGTTACGTATCGAGCAATTTGGAGCAGGAATGATTACAGGTTGGGGACAACACCATTTCGACTCGGCCGCTTGGGGAATGGACACCGAATATACGGGCCCAACAACCTTGCAAGCTGTAGCCGAATTTCCAAAAAGTGGTAACTGGAATGTACACGGCGACTTTATGGTCAAAGCCGATTACGCAAACGGTGTAACAATGTACACCAGCGGAGGCTTCCCGAATGGAATTAGATACGAAGGAACAGAAGGTTGGATTTTTGTATCTCGTGGAGATTATGTTGCTTCAGCCAGCGACCCCGTTTCTAAAGCTAAAAGTAGCAAGGCTCTCGATGCCAGTGACCCAAAAATTCTTGAATCTGTAATCGGAGAAAACGAAATTCATTTGTATAAAAGTACCGAACAACACGGAAACTGGCTCGACTGTATTCAGAGCAGAAAAGAGCCAATTTCGCCAGTAGAAATTGGTCACCGAGCTTGTTCTGTTTGTCTGATTAGCCATATTGCGATGAAACTTCCTCGTAAACTAAC
>NZ_JBMLRC010000209.1:0-3756 GCF_049241225.1 Emticicia sp. | reverse complement strand
ACGACGACCCTCGTAAATACGTTGTAGCTCGTTTGTTCGACCAAGACCAAGCAAATTTGAAAAAAGCTGCTTTAGTTCTTCCTTTTGGTGTTGGTTTGAAATATAACGCTGCTGAAAGATGGACTATCGGTGCAGAAGTTGGCTATCGTTATGCTTTCTCTGATTACTTAGATGGAACAAAACTTTCTACAACAGCACTGGGAACGGGTACAGCATTCGAACCAAACGGAAAAGCATACAATGATGGTTATTTAGTCGCTAATTTACTTGGCTCATACCGTTTTGGCGATAAAGATGGCGATAAAGATGGTGTTGTTGATCGTTGTGATGCTTGTCCAACTGAAAAAGGTTTACGCAAATTCCAAGGATGTCCTGATACTGACGGTGATGGTATTCCTGATAAAGATGATGCTTGCCCAACACAAGCTGGTCCAATGGCATTGAAAGGCTGTCCTGATACTGACGGTGATGGTATTGCCGATAAAGATGATGAGTGTCCAACACAAGTTGGTACAGTAGCATTGAAAGGCTGTCCTGACCGTGATAAAGATGGTGTAGCTGACAAAGACGATGCTTGTCCAGATGTTGCTGGTGTGAAAGCATTGAAAGGTTGCCCAGATTCAGACGGTGACGGTATCGCTGATAAAGATGATGCTTGCCCTAATGAGGCTGGTCCTGCTTCATTGAACGGTTGTCCTGATACAGACGGTGACGGTATCGCTGATAAAGACGATGCTTGTCCTACAGTTAAAGGTGTTGCTTCGGCAAAAGGTTGCCCAGACCGTGATAAAGATGGTGTTGCTGATGCACAAGACAAATGCCCAGACTTAGCTGGTTTAGCATCAAACGATGGCTGCCCAGAGGGTTATGTAAATGGTAAATTAGTACCAAAAGGTTACAGAACAGCAAGTGGTTGTGAAATTTCACAATCAGAATTAGATGAATTGACTTTCGCAGCTCAAGGAATCGAATTCTATAGCGGTACAAACAAATTGAAACCAGCTTCATACAAAAAACTTGACAGAGTTTGTTCGTTATTGCAAAGATGTCCAGATAGCATCTTACACATCTCAGCATTCAACGATGGAGCAAGTTCAGCAACAAACCTTCGTTCGGCTAAGCTTCGTGCTTGTGCGATTTACGCTTATTTCTTGAAGAAAAAATGTATCAGCAAAGCTCGTATGACTTATGAAGGTCAAGGAGATGAAGACCCAAGTACAGATTATACTACACCAGATGGTAAAAAATCTAATACTCGTGTTCAATTCCAATTGAGATAATATGTGAAGCAATTTCAAAGATTGTTTAGATATAGAAAAGAGCAGAAGCCAATGGTTTCTGCTCTTTTTTTGTGAAATGTAGAATATTTCAATACTTTTGGAATTATTAACTCAAACTTTTATCGAAATTATGAAAGCAAGGTCTTTATTCTTATTTATCCTCTTCAGTTTCTCATTAAGTATCTTAAAAGCCCAAACTACGAACCTTACTCCACAAGAATTTATTGCTAAGGTAAAAACCACCAAAGATGCCCAACTACTTGATGTACGCACTCCACAAGAGTGGGAAGCGGGTAAAATTGCATCTTCTAATTGCATTAATTACAATGATGCAGCATTTAAACAGCAAATCGAAAAATTAGATAAAAACAAGCCTGTTTTTGTTTACTGTGCAGCAGGCGGACGCAGCAGCAAAGCCGCTCCAATCTTGCAACAAGCCGGTTTTAAATACATTTATAACCTAACAGGTGGTGGTTATAAGGATTTGGCCAGTGCTGGGGTAAAATAATTTTTTTTACCACGGAGGCACGGATTACACTAAGAAACACAGAGCATATTCTCCGTGAGACTCTGTGCAATCCGTGCCTCCGTGGTAAACAGTTCCCTACTTCTCAGAAAGCAATTTTAATAAAACCCCATTCGTCCAGCCATATCCATCTTGGCGGGGATAATCTCCACTCGATGAGCCTGACACATTATACTTATCAAGCATTTTGCCAGTTGTTTTATAAACATTGAGGTTGTTGGCAACCCAATTTTGTTTGATTCGATTGGCCAAATCATTAAAACCATAGTTTCTTAAACCTTGAATAGCCAAATATTGTAAAGGGGCAAAGCCATTGGTTCCGTCCCATTGCTGGCTTGTCTGATTTAAGGTTGTCATTAAACCTCCCGCTTGTAAAAACTTTGCTTCCAAAACTTTGGCAACTTTTTCAGCTTGGGCTTGGCTTGCTAATTTGAAAAATAAAGGATAAACCGCCGCCAAAGAATAAACTTCGGTTTGTTTTCCTGCCACAAAATCATAATCAAAGTAAAATCCAGCGGACTCATTCCAGAAGTATTTATCAAAAACCACTTTACGCTTATTGGCTAACTGCTTCATACTCTGAGCGTATTCGGTTTGATTATTTGCCTCATAGATACTCGCAAGCGTAAGCTCAAAATCATATAAAATAGCATTTAAGTCAACTGGTAAAATATCTGTCGTGTGAATTGTACTTAAATTTTGCCCATCACGTAACCATCTACTCGAAAAATTCCAACCTGATTCTACTCCCGAGCGTAAATCTCGGTAAACTTGATTGGCTTTGCGTCCGCTTATCTTACTGGCAAATAATATATCTTCTCGATAAGCTTCGGGACGTGGTGTATCATTATCATCGAAATATCGGTTCAGCATATCATTTTTGCCAATAAATACTACTTTTCTATATGCTTTTTCGCCTTTCTTACGGGCTTCGTTTTGCTTCTGGGCATCATCAGAGCCTTTATCTACCGACATCCAATATTGATATTCCTTCTGAATTTGCGGTAAAGTTTTGATTAATTTATCTTCATAACCTTTTGTTTCGGCCAGCATTTTTACCATTGAAGCAAAAAATGGTGGCTGCGAACGACTAAAATAATAGCTACGATTGCCCGTTGGAATATGCCCATAATCTTGAATCAATTGAGCAAAGTTCAAAACCGTATTGGCCATTAAAGTATCTTTTCCAGCGGCTTGTAAACCCAACATCATGAAGTAGTTATCCCAATAATAAGTTTCGGTAGATGCTCCACTTTGAACAAGATAAGGCTTAACCAACGGAATAAGCGTACCCGACGATTCCTTCGTTCTTCTTGTCAAAACAGTCCATAATTCATTCACGTGTTCTTGTGGAGAAAGTGCTGCATTGCTTACATATTTCGAGTTGGGCGTAGTGAAAGTGAAGTTTTCCACCACAAAACGCTTCAAATTAAAATTGGGTTTTGTTTTTTCTTCCTCATATCGCTTCATTACATCTTCTGCTTTGCCCTTGGGACTTGCATCGGCAAATATTTTAGAATCAGAAAATATCGCCTTTAATTGTACTTCTTTGAAAAGCTCACCAAATTCTTCATCGGGTGATTTATATTCCTTTTTCGATACCGAATCTCCACAGGCCAATATCACCACTGTTAAACCGAGCGTCAAAACCGATTGCTTTAAAAACTTTGTTGTCATTCTATTCGTTTAAAATTTGTGTTACGTATCTCTTAAAATTTGTCTAAATAATATAATCTTTGCCGTTGAATAATATTCGATTGTAATGTTTGTGTTAAAAGTAGTAATTTCGTATTAATAAAAGCCAAAAATATCTTTTGGGCGTGATTTAGAACTACGATTCGGCGAATCGTTCCACAATATTCAAATAGACATGAAATTCATCAAAATAGTTTTAAGTTTTGTTCCTTTTCTCGCAACCGCACAAGTTGATTTACAAGCCGTTGGCACTTG
>NZ_JBMLRC010000208.1:0-4694 GCF_049241225.1 Emticicia sp. | reverse complement strand
GGTTACAAACTCCCCCGCCAGAAGTATATGGTAGAAAAAAATTTCACCATATACTTCTACTCAAATGAAAAAAGTGTTACTTCTATTCTTATTACCATTTTTGAGCTTTGCTCAATCTACTTTGATTACTGCTGGCTCGGGGGGAAATGTCGAAATGCCAAATCTGACCAGTAGCCAAATTCAAGCAATAACTTCGCCACGAAGTGGCATGATGGTCTTTGATAAAACCTTTAAAGTTATCAAATATTACAACGGTACGGCTTGGGTTGCTTTGTATCAGCCATCGTGTGAGTGCTGTAATCAATACTGCCAAGGATTGACTTCAATCAGTAGTGCTGAGGCGGGTAGTAACATAAGTTCTTATGCCGAAACCAATACCATTGATGTAGATAATAATGGTAATGTTTATATAATTGGTAGTTTTAATGGTTCGATTACCTTTAATAACAATATTTTCCTCTCAAAAATCAGCTTTCAATCATATTCAGTTAAAAATATGTTTATTGCTAAATTCAATCAAGATGGGCTTTGTCAATGGGCAAAGAGAATCGGGCCAGACGCCAGCTCAACAGGCAATATGAACATCAATGCGATAGATATTGATAATAACGGAAATATGTACTTAGGAGGAAGCGTTTCAGGAACGGTAACTGATGGCATAACTACTATTACAGCACAGGCATATCCGAACCCTTGTTTGCTCAAATATGATGCGAGCGGGAATATCATTTTTAGCAAAGTCTTTGGCAATAATCCAATCGCCAGCAATGAAAGAATTATTGATGTTTCGCTTGATAATCAAGGTAATATCTATGCAATTGGTGAATATTGGAATAATTTTACGACTGACGCTCAATCACTCAGCAATGCAGGAGGTAGCGATGTTTGGGTAGGAAAATTCAGCACAGCAAATGGTACTTGTGCGTGGCTTCGCTCGGCGGGAGGCAATGGTAATGACGAAGCAGGCGGTATTTTTGTGCATTCACTAAATACAAACAAGATTTTTTTGACAGGAAAAATATTCGGTAATGCTATCGTCGGAACTACAAACGTTTCGGTGGCTACACCCAATGGCGATATGTTTAGGGCTGAGTTTGATGCAAACGGAGTAAATGGCGTTTCTGGAGTTTACACACTTGGTGTTTCAAACACTGCCAAAGGACTGAAAATAAAAGCTTTAGATGCCTCAAATGGGGTGTTAGTTGGTAAATTTAATGGCAGTTTTGTAGCAGCAGGCAATACATATTCTGGGGCAACAGAAAGCATTTTTATTCAAAAGTTTAATCTAAATACTGGAGTGGTTTCACGGGTAAATACTATCGTTGGCAATGCGGGTTTAGTTCCAAAGATTGATTTATCAGTTGCTTCAAATACCGAAGTAATCTTAGCTGGCTATTATTTTGGTTCATGCAGCTTTGCTGGTTTTACGGCAAATACTAATTCTCAAACATCAGATGCCTTTATTCTAAAACTTGATGCAAATCTTAGTTTTAGCTGTATAAAACTTCCAACAGGAGCTGCCGAAGATGAAATCTATGCTTTAACTACCGATGCACAAGGAAATGTTTATACGCTTGGGCGAACGCTATCAACCACCCTTGATTTTGGAAATACTCAACTAACAAGTTCAAATTTTGGTTATGCTCTTTTTATGGCGAAGTTAACGAAATGATACTTTATTTTTTTTAGTAGCATCATTACAGACTCACCCCCCAGAAGTATATGGTAGAAAAACAATGTTTCACCATATATTTCTACTCAAATGAAAAAAGTATTTATTCTTTTCTTGTTGCCATTTTTGGGCTTTGCTCAATCTACTTTAATAACGGCTGGCGGCACTGGCAATGTAAACCTCCCCAATCTGACTTACTCACAAATCACAGCAATCGCAAGCCCACAGCGTGGAATGCAAGCTTTTGATACGGACTATGGCTGTATCAGGGTTTATAACGGTACTTCATGGCGATGCCACGATACTCCTGAAAATGACCCAAACGTAACAATTACAGCCATTAAATCTGATAATACTGGCATAAGTAATATTTTTAGCACCTATAATGATATTTTTCCAAATAATTCAACCATTGTAGCTGGAACTTTTTCGGGAACCACAACATTCGGAACTACCACTCTCACAAGTGCCGGCGGGCAAGATATTTTCTTAGTTAAATACGACCAAAATGGTGCTGTTTCTTGGGCATATCGAATGGGTGGTGCAGGAAATGGTTCGAATCTATTTGGAGATGAACTAATTTCAGATGTAATGGTAGAACCCAGTACACAGAATTTTTATATTGTTGGCTCAGTTGCTTCAGCTACAGTTACAGGTGTAACTGCCGCCTCTGGAGCAACCATTCCAACTGCTGTTGGTGGAACCGATGGTTTTATAGCAAAATTTGATGTAAATGGGCAACTTTTGTGGTCGAGTACGTTTAACGGAACCGGTACATTTTCTTTTGATGGCTTTAACACCATGAGTGTTTTCGGAAGTGAAGTTTATGTAGGAGGGTATCAGACTGGTGGTACAAATTTAGGTGGTTTCAATATCACCGCACCGAGATTTGTTGCAAAATATAATAGTTTGGGGGTTGTTCAATGGGTTTATGAAACCAGCGGAATAATTAAAGATTTAGCAAGTAATTTTAACAGAGTTTTGATAACGGGTAATTTTAATTCAACCATTCTTTTAGGTGCTTCAACCTATACCTCGGTTGGTGGAGCCGATGCGTTTGTGGCATGTTTAGATAACTCAGGAAACTTTGTTTGGGGTGATACTTTTGGGTCTGTAAACGGAGATAATGGCAATTCAGTTGCTATCAATAACGGCAAAGCCTTAGTGGCAGGAAATTATAGTGCTACCATGTCTTGGGGAAATAACACACTCTCTATTTTTAGTGGAATAGAAAACTTCTTGGTTCAATATGATATGTCTGGAAATAAGGAGTGGATAAAGGCAATCAAAGGGACTTCTTTCTCAGATAATATTACTGCTATTAGGACAGACGCTCTCAATAATATTTATTTATTGGGTATAATGAATAATAAACTATGGATTGACAGAAAAATAATAACCCAGTGGAATTCTCTTCTATGTATTTTTGTAGCCAAGCTATCTCCTACGGCTGATTGTATTTGGGCAAAGACCTTCACTTCAAATACAATTCAACCATTTGGTATTTCAAGTTCGATAATAATGAGCGGGGTATCCAAAATAAATATTAGTGGTTATTTTAGCGGGGTGAATATAAAATTTGGTCATTCTACACTTACCACAAATGGCAATAATATGTTTGTAGCCACTTTCATCGAAAATTAAAACCACAACCTCACTTTCAATTTCCACTTTTCAAGCCAAGAGATTTTATAGGTAAACCCTGTTGAGTTTTCAATCTGACTCAGCAGGGTTTTTGCTTCTGAATCTTTGTTCATTTCAACCAATGCCACCACTTTATACCACCGAGCAGCATCTCTGTAGTAGTCTGTAATAGATTGATTATTAGCCACTTGGTTGAATTTTTCGATAGACTCTGTTGTTTTACTTTGCTTCAATAATTGAAGTCCATCTTCAAAAGTCGTCAGTGCTGACTGTTGGGTAGATTCGCCTCGCTCAGTGTTGCTGATTTGGATATAATCAAAGTCGGCATTGCCCAAATAAAGCATAAAAACAACACTCGCAGCCGCTGCAATACCCGAAGCTTTTGGTAAAGAAATTTTCTTCCCCTTTGATACTTTTAGCCCTGCAATTTTCTGCTCGTGAACATGGCGTACTTCATCTAAAATCCGATTACGCTCGGCAATAGCTTTTAGCTGCTGTAATTTTTCAAATTCAGCTTTCAATTCAGCATCTGATTCGAGTTGAGCCAAGAGCTCATCTTTTTCAGTTGCTGAAAGCTTTCCGTTCAAAAAATCGGCTATTATATTTAGTTTAGTTTCGTTCATAATTTTCAATGAGACTTATGGTCAAATTAAGCTTCCCTTTAGGGGCGGGGGGGTAACATCTCGGTTACTTTTTTCAGACAATCACTTTTGGCATTTCTTACTACTTGTTCGTTTTTGAGTTTTCCTTCTTGCATCATTACTTCGGCTATTTGCTTATTATCCATACCATCAACGAGCCAGAGCGTAAAGATTTGCTTGCAGTTTTTACCCGATTTTTCAAAAATTTCAAGATAGGTATCCCATTTTTGTTTGGTCGAAAGAATCTGAGTTATGTCAGGCTCAGGTTGTTGATTTTCATCAATATAAGTAAATTGTCTTTCTTGTCTGTTGCCTTCTTGTTCGAGGTATTTATGCCAAAGATTCCGACAAACCGCAGTCAGATAACCCGAAAGTGGGGTTGATGAATCGGGCTGGTATTTTCCGTCCAAAATATTATTCAACACCGCTGTAACTGATTCCCAAATAATGTCTTCGGGTTGTCGAACGGTATCTTGGTAGCCTCCTTTCGATTGGAGAAATTTCATAAGAAAACTTCGATTTTGCTCATACAAGGCCGAAATGGCTTTATTACGAGAGCGACTATCACCTAAGATTCCCTTTACAATTTCTTCATCGGTCCAGTTTTTTCTACCAAACAATGTTATCATCAACAGCATATACTTTCAAGTAGTAGGTTTGTAACCTTCGATTGCGGGTTTTTACGTAAACACAAACGTAATTCTACGCAATTTTTAGAAAAGATTAAAGTAAAGGTT
>NZ_JBMLRC010000207.1:32530-34945 GCF_049241225.1 Emticicia sp. | reverse complement strand
ACCTAAATCAACACAAACAGCCCGCACAACATTGTTCGGGCTATTTTTTGTGATGGATTGGCATTAAATAAGTAATTTTGCAAAACAAAAATGCGTTTCAAAGCATTATTCATTTTTACATTACTCATTTTGCCTTAAAATGCCAATAGATATTTCTCAAATTCCTTCGCCGTGCTACGTTTTAGAAGAAAGACTCTTACGCCGAAATCTTGAATTACTTAACCGAGTTCAAACCGAATCGGGTGCTTCAATCATCGTAGCCTTAAAAGGCTTTTCGATGTATGCTACTTTCCCGATGGTAAAACAATATTTATCGGGAGCAACGGCCAGTTCGCTTAACGAAACTCGATTGATTGTAGAGGAAATGGGTTGTTTGGCACATACCTACTGCCCTGCCTATAAACCAGCAGAATTTGAGCAAATCATGGCCAATAGTAGCCATATTACGTTCAATTCCTTGAATCAGTGGAATCAGTTTAAAGACCAAGTACAAGGTTTTGACCGAAAAATCTCGTGCGGAATCAGAATCAACCCACAGTATGCTGAGGTTGAAACTGATATGTATAATCCGTGTATCGTAGGTTCAAGACTTGGCGTCACTCGTGAATTATTGGGTAAAGAACTACCCGAAGGCATAGAAGGATTACACTCGCACACGCTCTGTGAAAACGATTCTTACACACTCGAACGCACACTTGTGCATATCGAAGAGAAATTTGGCGATTTATTGCACCAAGTAAAATGGCTCAATCTCGGTGGTGGACACTTAATGACTCGTGAAGGTTATAACCACGAACATCTAATTGGTCTAATCAAACGCTTACGTGAAACTTATAACATCGAAATTATTCTCGAACCAGGTTCAGCCATTGGTTGGCAGACGGGCTATCTGACCTCAACAGTCTTAGATATTGTTGATGCTCAAGGAGTTGATGTAGCTATTCTTGATATATCTTTTGCCGCTCACATGCCCGACACGCTCGAAATGCCCTACAAACCACGCATTTGGGGAGCAACCGATGCTGTTGAAGGCAAACCTACTTACCGCATGGGTGGTATGACTTGCTTGGCAGGCGATTACATGGGAGATTATTCTTTCGATAAGCCTCTACAAGTGGGCGATAGCATAGTTTTTGATGATATGATTCACTACACAATGGTAAAAACCACGACTTTCAATGGCGTTGGTTTGCCATCCATCGGTATTTGGAAGGAAAACGATGAGTTTCAGTTACTAAAAAGTTTTGGTTACGAAACTTTTAAGGAAAAACTTTAGTCTTTGGCAATCCATTGGGGCTTCGCTCAGGCATCACTTCGGCTTTGCTCAAGCACAAATTTATAAAAATATTCGTTGCCTGAGCGGAGTCGAAGGCAATGAATATTTTAAAAAATTTCCTACACCATTTCCTTGCAAATAATTTTTACTTGTTTACATTTGCACAAAAATATTATTCTTCCATTGTTTAAAGACCTAAAATATCTCTTAGCACGCCTCGCCTATCTACGTAGTGCCTGCTCATTTGTTCCTGACTTCTGTTAGGTTGTCTTTTTACGTTTATTTCCCGACAAAGTTTCTCAGTTGTAGGTCAGATTTTTGGTCTGTCTCGTCGAGTTTATGGCTCACTGTTCGTTGTCGCATTTATACTTCATCTATAACATTTTAATCTTTTTCCTAACAATGAAAAACGTACTTGTCATTGGTATGGGCAAGGTAGGTTCGTTGGTTGGTACATTACTCGCAAAACGCTTTGCCGTTACGGGTATGGACCTACGCCAACCTTCTACCAAATTGCCCTTTGATGTCTTACTCGGAGATGTAAACGACATCAGTTTTTTAGAATCCACCCTCAAAAATTTTGATGCGGTTGTATCGGCCATGCCCTACAACCTCAACTTGCCAATTGCCCAAACGGCTCACAAACTCGGCATTCATTATTTCGATTTGACCGAAGATGTACCTACAACTTCGGCCATCAGAGAAATGGCCAAAACTTCTACGGCAGTCATGGCTCCACAGTGTGGACTCGCTCCAGGTTTAATCGGAATCGTAGGAGCAGATTTAGCCAAACGCTTCACCAAACTGCGTGATATTGAGCTTCGAGTGGGTGCTTTGCCTCGTTTTCCGAATGGTTTGATGGGCTATTCGTTTACGTGGTCGCCAGCGGGTGTAATAAACGAATATATCAACGATGCCGAAGTGATTCATAATGGTGAAGTTAAAATGGTAACTTCGCTTGACGGCATTGAGCATATCCAAATCGAAGGGCAGGAATTTGAGGCATTCAGCACTTCGGGCGGATTAGGCACGATGTGCGAAACCTTTGCAGGAAAAGTCGATACCCTCAATTATAAAACAATTCGCTACCCTGGCCACGCAAAATTGATGAAGTTTTTACTTTATGAATTAATTTTGAA
>NZ_JBMLRC010000207.1:1406-32430 GCF_049241225.1 Emticicia sp. | reverse complement strand
AAAATTACCACAACAAGGATTTTTGAAACAAGAAGATATAGATTTCAGTTCTTATCTTGAAACCCAAAACGGTTCGTTTTTTAAAGATTGAAGTAGTCCACGGTCAACAGACTACGGTCAACAGTTTTTCTTTTGCATTACAACTGGTATATAAAATAATGAAAAACAGTAAAATAGAAACCTTAGAATACGTACTCAACGGACTGATGCGAAGATACAGCGAGCGAGTACCCGATGTAAATAAAGTAGCCGATGCCATGATTGCCGAAGGAATTATTTCGGATAGAAACGACATCGAAAATGACCACGTAGCTTTTCGCACGATGGGCGTTCCGCAGTTAGGAATTCAATCTTTCGAGAAAATCTTCTTGCATTTCGGCTACGAAAAACGTGATTTTTTCAATTTTGAAGGCAAAAAACTGAATGCTTATTGGTTTTCGCCACCCCAACCTCATTTCCCAAGAATTTTTGTGAGCGAACTTCGAGTAGATGATTTATCAGAAAATGCCCAAAGAATCATCAGAAGTTATACCGACGAGGTAAAATCTGACCCAGCCGATAGTTTGGATTTGAATGATGGCGTGGCCGTTGATGAATTTCTGCACAAACCACTGTGGCGAACACCCACTTGGGAAGATTACGAAGCTCTCCAACAAGAAAGCGAGTATGCCGCTTGGGTAATTTATAACCGATATTACCTCAATCATTATACCATTAGTGTGCATAATCTGAAAGAAGGCTACGGCACGATTCAGGAATTTAATGCTTTTTTGGAGCGAATTGGAGTAAAGCTAAACGATGCGGGTGGCAAAATAAAAATCAGTCCCGATGGTGGTTTATTGCAAAGTTCGACGGTGGCCGAAATGATTGATGCCGAATTTGCCGATGGAAGTACACACGCAATTTCGGGAAGTTATGTAGAATTTGCCGAAAGAAAAGTATTACCACAATTTGCGGGAATACCGATTGATAAAATCGAAAGGGTTCATCGCCGAGATGGCTTTGAAACTGGCAATGCCGATAAGATTTTTGAAAGTACATTTACGAGCCAAACTATGAAGGCTGAGATGTAAGATGAATTAACGCCGTTGCCTGTGAGGACACAGACAACGGCTAAAATTTATAAATTCGCCATCAACCAAGCCTTGAAATCCGAAAACTCAGTTGACATTGGTGTTGCTTGTTTTTCTAAACTCAATAAATCAGAAAGGCGTGTTGGAATATCTTGTTTGCCTACTACTTCTTCTACCACATCCAAAAATTTAGCATAATGTGCTGTTGAAAAAAATACGCCACTAACTGGCTCTGAAAGTGTATTCGTATAAGCCTTCAAGCCCAAATATGCAACAGCCGTATGCGGACACATCACGTAACCTGTACGCTCATACACGTCCTTCATGGCCACTTTGGTAGCTTCATCATCGTAGAAGTAACCAACTACCAAGCTACGCATTCTCTCTAAATCATTATCCAACAAAGCTTTCATGCGTGGAAAATTACTCGGATTTCCAACATCCATTGCATTTGAAATCGTTGATAATGAAGGACTTATTGGTTCGTAAACGCCACTTTCTAAATAAGCTGGTACAACTTTATTAACGTTGGTAGCAGCTATAAATTTATGCACTGGTAAGCCCAATTTCCAAGCGATAATTCCTGCACTCAGATTACCAAAGTTTCCACTTGGAACCGACATTACGACTGGTAAATCAACTCCCGATTTCTTTAATTGAGCATAGGCATTTACATAATAAAATGCTTGTGGAATCAGACGAGCAATATTGATTGAGTTGGCCGAAGCTAAATCAAACTTATCAGTCAATTCTTTATCCAAAAAAGCTAATTTCACGAGTTTTTGGCAATCATCAAAAGTGCCATTTACCTCTAAAGCTCTTACGTTTTCGCCGAGAGTTGTGAGTTGTTTTTCTTGAATATCGCTTACTTTTCCGCTTGGGTAAAGAATCGTGACATCAATGTTTGGTGTTTTATAAAAGCCTTGTGCCACCGCTCCACCTGTATCGCCCGAAGTTGCTACCAAAATATGGATTTGCTTCTGAGATTTTTGCAGAAAATACGACATCAAAGCAGCCATAAATCTTGCTCCAAAATCTTTAAAAGCCATCGAAGGCCCATGAAAAAGCTCTAAGCAGTAAGTATTTTCCTCAACCTCCACAATCGGTGCGGTAAAATCTATCGCATTATTGATTAATTGACGTAAATCTTCGGTCGGAACATCTTCACCGATTAAGGCATTGGCTATTTCAAAAGCAATTTCTTGCAAACTAAGATTCTGAACATTCTCCCAGAAAGTCGGAGGCAATGGTCTAAACTCAGTTGGCATATAAAGTCCGTTATCGGGTGGAAGTCCACGAAAAACCGCTTCGGCTAAATCAACATCAGGACTTTGGTGGTTTGTGCTGTATAATTTCATAAATAATTGATTATCAAAGAGATGCTTTATCAAGTTTCAGACCAAATTCAGTCAGATGGTCAAAGTCATTGTCAGTAGTTTGTAGAGGAATATCAAAAAAGTAGGCTGTTGCAGCAATCCAAAGGTCATTCTTTCCCATATTTCGAGAAGAAATTGTAAGTTTTTTCTCGGGATGCAAACCTTGGCTAAAAGCGTCTATTTCGGCGTAGATGTCTGATATTTTTTCATCAATATCAAGTACTTGCAGTGTTTGCAAATATTTATTTAGTCTTAATCGTTTTTCTGCTCCCCACTTACTTTTAATCGAAAATGCTTTTAATTCTCCAACGGTAATAATTGAAATAAATCTTTCTGGCGGACAAGAAACATCTTTTCTAATATAACCAATAATTATATTCGTATCTAACAAAACCATGTCATCAATCTAAATATTTCATCATATCGTCCCATTCTTCTTCAGTAAAATGGATATGTGGCGGAGCAATCGGCTTATCATTTCCGATTAATTTACTAAAAGCCGCTAACCCTCCTGCTTTCATTATATCATCAGGGCTATAAAGATTTAGCTTGGGGTCTTTGCTTCTTGGAATAAATGGTTTCTTCGATTTTCTTCTTACAACTTCAGACATTTTTCACCTCCTTTTCTACAAAGATATAAAAAAACCTGTAAGGTCTTCAAGATGCCTTACAGGTTTAAGGAAATAATATTTTATCCTAACATCTTCACGAAATCATCGAATAGATAGCGAGAATCGTGCGGGCCAGGTGAAGCTTCTGGGTGATATTGTACCGAAAACGCTGGTTTATCTTTTCTACGGATACCTTCGATAGTATTATCATTCAAGTTTACGTGTGTAAGTTCGATATTTTCTACACTCGAAACTTGCTCTGGCTTTACGGCAAAACCATGATTTTGTGAAGTAATTTCGCAAAGGCCAGTACGTAGATTTTTCACGGGGTGATTCAATCCACGGTGACCGTTCTTCATTTTATATGTTCCAATTCCGCTCGACAAAGCCAATAACTGATGCCCCAGACAAATACCGAAAACCGGCTTATTAGTTTCGATTACTTGTTTGATGGTTTCAACTGCGTAAGGCATTGCCGATGGGTCGCCAGGGCCATTTGATAGGAAATAACCGTCTGGATTAAACGCAGCAATTTCTTCAAAACTTGTTTTGGCATTGAAAACCTTGCAATAACAATCTCTTTCTACAAAGTTATTCAAGATGCTTTTCTTAACTCCAAAATCTAATACAGCTACTCTGTATTTTGCATCTTCGTTTCCTAAATAATACGCCTCTTTTGTACTAACTACCGACGATAATTCAAGGCCATCCATCGAAGGCACTTTCTTTAATTCAAGTGCCAAAACTTCTGGGTCGAGAATTTCGGAAGAGATAATACAGTTCATCACGCCCGCATCACGGATGTGGCGTACGATTTGGCGAGTGTCAACATCACAAATACCTACGATATTGGCACGCTCGAAATACTCTTGTAATGAAAAATCAGCGGTCGAACGAGAATAATAGTGGTTTGCATAAGCATTGCAGACCATCCCACTAATTTTTACACTCGATGATTCTTCTTCATCATCTAACACAACGCCATAGTTGCCGATATGTGAAGTAGTATTTACGATTACCTGACCGTAGTACGAAGGGTCTGTGTAAATTTCTTGGTAGCCAGTCATACCTGTATTAAAGCAGATTTCGCCAGCCGAAGTACCAATTTTGCCAAGTGCTTTTCCTTTGAAAAAAGTGCCATCTTCAAGGAGCAGAAGGGCATCAGAAGGTTTGTGATTCATCGAAGAATTATAAAAGAGTTCCGAAAATACTTATGGTTATCGGAGAACAAAGGTAGTGAAAAAATGTTTAAAGATTGTCTTATTATGAGTAATAACAAATTCTTTCTTATAAAAGTACAATATATACATTTTGTTACCTTACAATTTTATTCATCACATGTGCATATAAATATGTTATTCACAAAGCAATTTTGTTTGTTTTCTGTTCGTAGATATTAGTATATTACCAAATAATCCTAAAAGTAAAAATATCCTATAACTTTTGCTCCGACCATAATCCAGCTTGTTCAAAAACAACTAAACCATGCAAAACTGTAGTAAAGTGATATTTATTGTACTATTCTTATCTTTATCAAATGCTAAATTATTTGGTCAGAATAAAAACGAATCTTTCTACGACAAGTATTTAAAGGCTAATTTTTTTGAAACCAATTTTACAGCAATAAAGAGTTATTCGTTTGAAGCTTATGAACAAGGCAATAAAGGAAATTTTCTAAAAAACTCTGACTCTATAAGGGTATATGCGATAAAACCCAATTATTCAAGGACTGAATATACAACATCTTCTGATAGAAGAACTTACTGTTATAATGGAGACGAGATTATTAAAACTTCAAAAGATACAGATTTTAAACCACAAAAAGTGCCTTTCGCAGTAAATTTACCCTTTCAACAGGCCACCTTGAGTATGTTTTTGAATGGGTTCGTGACCCGAAATAGCATAATACCAGTTAATTTGGTTGAAAAGTTTGAAATAATTTCTGACTCCGTAATCATCGACAACGAAAGATATTTTAAATTATCTCAAAAATTAAATGATGAAATTGATTTTGAGTATTTTATTGAATATAAAACACTTTTTTTATTTAGAGAAAATATTATTAAAAACGGAGTAATTTCTACACAAATTGACTATTCGGATTACAGAAAAATAGATGGAATATATTTCCCATTCAAAAAAAGTGAAAAAGGTTATGCTAATGGTATAGACCTAAATATCGTCGTTTCAAAGTTTACTTTGAACCCTAATTTAACGAACGATTTTTTCAACTGTCGATAAATTTAAAAGTTTGCAAGTTAGCTAAATAGCTCTCAATCTTTCTTCGTATTATCTCTAAAAAACTTATCACGAGTTACATTATCCTTCGGAGGGGTAGCTGCTCCTGCTTTCCACGATTGGTCTTTCCATGCACCACTTTTTACGGCTTTTACAAAATTTACCCAAGCAAACGGATTTAGCAAAGGGTTTGTCGTGACGGCTCCTCGATTTTCGATTTGTTTCATAAATTGGCTTTGTCCGTACCGATAATTGGCATCGGCACTCATGCCATGTACTGAGGCCATCTTAGCGATGTTTTCGGGGCTGTAGGTTTCGGCTAAAATCTTGCGTTCACGGTCGTCGGGAAGTTTCATATCGACCAAAGCTTGCTTGAACTCTTCTTCGGTACTAAACGGATAAACTTTAACTTCTTTTAACATTTTCGAGTCGGTTTGAAGCTCAACAAAAACCGAATAATCGACATCTGCTTTTTTGGGAATGATATGAAATTGCTTCTTAAAACCTAAATAACTAAACACAACGGTGTCGCCCGGAAAAACACCCAAAACAAAATACCCTTTGCTGTTGGAGAGCGTTCCTCGGCCTGCTCTCGGAATCGTGATGTATGCTCCGGGTAGTGGTTCTTTGGTCTGACTGTCGATAACTAAGCCCGAAAACGTAATGTATTTTATTTCGCCTTGAGAAAAAGCTAAATTGCTCATTATCAAGGATATAAAAATCAACAGAAGTGTAATTGTATTTCTCATTGTGAGTGATTCAACCAAAAATTTTCAGAAATGTAACAATAAAAGGCATCGAAAGCAATAGTCCATCAAACCTATCCATAAAACCTCCATGGCCGGGTATCATATTGCCTGAGTCTTTGATAGAAATACTACGTTTGAATAACGATTCTACTAAGTCTCCGAGCGTTCCAGTAATAAAGATAATGATGGCAACACCATACCATTGCCAACTTAACAAACTATCGAAATACTTTGTTAGAATAAACGCCACAATCAGCGAAGTTATTGCCCCACCAAAGAAGCCTTCCCATGTTTTCTTGGGAGAAACTCGCTCGAAAAGTTTACGTTTGCCGAGGAATCTCCCCGCAAAATATGCTCCTGTATCGTTTGCCCAAAGAATAAACAAACACCCCAGAATTAATTGTGGTGCGTAGCCTTTATTATCGGTCAATACCATCTCGTTGATGAGGGCAAAAGGCACGGCAACGTAAATGATTCCGAGAAATGTATAGCCCAAGTTGGCAAAGGGCTTAGTGTCTTTCTTGCGATAAAGTTTAATAAAAAACGTAGTCGTGAGTAAAGGCACAATGAGGTAATAGAATTTAAACGGAAGCATCTCTTTTTCAATAAAAAAAGTGAGTGTATTTAAAACTATACCACAAAAAACACCATAAACACTGAGCGGATTGTTTTCGTCGAGTTTGAGAAGTTTGTAGAATTCTCGTTGAGTAAGAATACTTATAGCCAAAAATAAAACCCAGAAAGTCCATTCATTATAAAGCACTCCAAATAAGATGATAGCTACACCAATAACAGCAGCGATGGCTCGTTGGGTAAGATTTGAAAGATTATTAAACTTCGAGGTCATTTTGATTGAATATGTCGATTACTACTTTTGCGATTGATTCTTGCTCGTCGGGTACCTGCACTTCATAGTATCCGATGAGGTAATTACTATCTTGTTTATTCAGAACTACGGCCATTATTTCGTGGGTCAATAGCTCGTTTTTCAATAATTCGGCTTTAAAAACATTCTTAGTTTCAAAAACTTTTATCCAGTTTGCCATTTAGTGTTGGTTGTGAATTTGACTCAAATATAGGGCGAAAATGTCAAAAAAAACATCTTTCATTCTACGGACTTTCTTTATCTATTTTTTTTGTAAATCAAAAAGGACTAAATTGCTTTGAAAATCAATACTAAAAGTTTTTTCATGCAGATAATATTAGTTGATGACCATCAGCTTTTTGGGCAATCACTTTCTTCTTTACTGATACAAATGAACGAGGTTGAAAACATCAATGTTTTTCAGCGGGGTTCGGAGGTGTTATCATTTTTGAAATCGAATGTGGTTGATGTGGTTATTTCTGATTTACAGATGCCAGAAATGAGCGGAATAGACCTTACAGCAAAAATTCACGAACATTTTCCTGACATAAAAGTATTGATTCTGACGATTGACGATGAGCCTCATAAAATAAGGCAAGCAATTGCAGCGGGGGCGTCGGGGTATTTATTGAAGGATACTGATAAAACTGAGCTCGAAGAAGCAATAAAGAAACTCTACCAAGGGCTGCCGTATTACAGTGAAAAGGTTCTAAAAATAATAACAACCGAAGAAAAAGATAAATCTACGATTGGTAAAGAATTAGCCCAACTTTCAGCTCGTGAGATTGATGTTTTGAAACTGATAGCCCAAGAATACTCAACCAACGAAATTGCTGATTTACTTTTTGTGAGTGTCAATACGGTGGAAAGCCACCGAAAAAACCTCATGAAAAAACTCGATGTAAAGAATGTAGTTGGCCTGATTAAGTTTGCAATGAGGCATAAACTGGCTGAGTAATCGGTATGCTGATGTGTGAGCGTGTCCCCTCTCCTATTGCTGATTCGATGTTTAGCACTCCTTTCATTTCTTGTACTCGCTCTTCTATGCTCTTTATACCTTTTCCTTTCATCAGGTTTTGAATTCCTTTTCCATTATCTCGCACAAATAATTCCAGCGATTGCTCAGTTTTGCGAAAAGTAAGAGCGGCGTCGGTTGCTTCCGAGTGTTTCAAGATATTATTGATTAGTTCGAGACAAATCGAATATAAGTGAAAAGCCGTTTTGCGGTCAAATAAGCCATCTTTCAATCCTTTACTATTAAGTGTAAATTCAATAGGTGTAGAAAAATTAAGTCGCTCGACCATTTTTTCGAGGGCTACTTCGAGTCCATACTTTTCGAGTTCTTCGGGCAGTAAATTATGCGAAATTAGGCGTACTTCTCGGCAAGCATTTTCAACCATATCCTGTATTTGGGCATATACTTTTTGGTCGTGATTGGGCAGTTTTTCTCTATTTAGTGTCAATAAACTTACTCTTACGGCCGAAAGCAACGAACCAACATTATCGTGTAGTTCACTGGCTACTCGCTTACGTTCGATTGTTTGACCTTTGAGCAATGCTTCTTGAATCTCATGATTTTTGGCTAATAATTCTTTATTTTTTTTGCGTAAAATAAAACTGTAAATAATTGCCGAGATACCCAGTAAAGAAATAAGCCCAACAATTATCAAAAGTGATTTTTGCTGTTGACTTTCGAGTTTTAGTTTATTCGATAACTCATTTACTTTCAATTGTTTAGAAAGCCTCTCCTGCTCATTTTTTTGTTTGTCTGTCTCAATTTTTAGAGCCTGTTCGGCAGCTAACGCATGTTCTTTTTCAAGTTTTCGACTGATAGATTCCAAGGCAAAATCCTGAGCAAGTTTTTCGCTTTTAAGTTTAGTTATTTCATATTGTTTCTGTAGGAAATCGGTCGTTTTCTGCTGAATCAGTTTTTCATTTTCATAACGAATTTGCATTTTTTCGAGGTCATATCGCTTCTGAATCTCAACTAAATCATTGAGTTTTTGGCTTTTTTGAATACTATCTCGCAGTGCTATTGCCTCTTTATAAAAAGCCAAGGCTTTTTTGGGATTATTTTGCATCAAACCTATATCTGATAAATCTATGAGAGCCTGCAATTTTACGGCATTATTTTTCGATTCATTGGCGTTTGAAATCGTCAGTTGGGCATACTTTTCGGCATTAGTTGGGTCTTTTTTCAGTTTGAAAAGCGAAACATAACTTGAGTATAATGATGCTTTTCCTTGCCAGTAGCCTTTATTAGAAAAAAGTCTATCTGCTTCATCTAAATACTTTTGGGCTTCATCGGCATTCTGCTCGACATCTAAATAATAATCACCCATTACCGACAGAGCAAATGCAATCTGAACATCATTTTTTGAGAGTTGGCAATATTTCAAAACATTCAAAAACATCGACTTTGCCACTCGTTTTTGGCCAAGCAGCTGAGCCGATATGCCCGAAATTCGATAGGCTTCTGCAATTTGAAGTTGGAGGTCTATCGAAAGATTGGGCTTTGCCGCCAGATAGTCAATGGCTTTTCGGAGGTAATCAATCGTCTTTTCGTACTCTTTGATATTATAATAAATTTGCCCAAAACGCAGGTTTATTTTCCAAATATCGTCACAGACAGAATTGCCTTCTTCGCATTTTCTGAGTGTACTCAAGTTGGCCTCTAAAGCTTTGGTATAAAGGCTCTTTTTGATATAAAAATTAGAGAATAAGAATAAAGCCCGAATCTGATAAACATTGTTTTTTAGACTTAGTGCTTTATCGTAGAGTTTTTGAGTAAAATAAAGACCAGTATCGGCCGAAACCCGTGTGAGTAAAGAATAGTTTTTGCAGATTTTGTTTAAGTAAAATAATTCTAAAGTATCATTCACAAACGAAGGCTTGGCTTTAGCCAACTCAGTAAGGCGTTGTTTCGACTCCACAATTTCGGACAAATTAGATACTTGGGCTTGTACGAAATATGGGGTTAGACAAAACAGTGTTAGGATATATAGATACTTCTTCATCGGCCGTGATTTTATCTTAAAATTATCTTTTTTTTTCGCCAAAAAGCAAGAAAATACAAAAAATCACGGTTTTCCGTGATACGATTCACGGTTTTCCGTAATTGACTGATGTACGAGAATATTGGACTTTTGTAGAAATCTAATATTTTAAATTTTTGCAACCCTATTTTTCGATGAAAAGCATCATCATTCTGTCGTTTTTATTATTCATCAATCACTTTGTTTTGGCACAAAAATCAACCGAGATTTTACCCAATAGCATTACGTTGCCTCGTTTGTCAACCACTGAGCAAAATACAGTTCCTCCACAACAAGCAGGAAATATTATTTATAATGCCGACGAAAAAAAACTTGCCCTGCACGACGGCACCAACTGGAACTATCTGACGGCTAATGCGGCAACGAGTGGTTTTCGAAAAATGAAGACGTTTGAGTTTATTAATGAATCATGGGTTGTTCCTGCAGGTGTAACAAAAATAAGGGCTGAACTTTGGGGTGGTGGAAATGCAGGAGAAATGATTGGAAACATTGGAGCTACTTTTAGCTGTACTGGTGGAAGAGGAGCATGTTATGCTTTTTTTGAGCTTGATGTAATACCAAATGAAACCCTAACTATTGAGGTAGGTGTCAGAAGCGAAAGGACTATTAATAACTACATTGCTGGAGGAGCATCTACGATAAAAAGAGGAAACGTTACAATTGCCAGGGCAGGTTCATATATCAGCGAATCTTCTAATTTGGGTGGTTTATTGAAAGTTGTCGAAGGAGAATACGGTCAAACTGCCACTTTTAGTTTTCAACAAGTAGATGCGGGGCTTTTCCGCAAGGTCGTTCATACTGGAGCAGGTGGTGGCTCTTATCCTTATTTCAATAATGGTGGCAAATCAGCTACACTTGAGTACTCGGTACCAGCAGGAACATTCATTGGAAGCACTGGAGGTCAGTATGAGTTCAGTACTCGTGGTGGTGGTGGTGCTTGTGGACATACTTCTATTTCGATAATCTATGGTTCGTATGGTAGGGTCAATATTTACTACTAAAAAACAAAACTATGGTCATTCATAATAAAAAAGTAATCGGTCTAATCATAATAATTGCTGGCTTGGGTATAATACTATTTTGGGGAAATATTTTCGTAAAGATGCTTTCTTTACCTTTTACTGGCTCGGTGGCTGATGCCAAAGTGATTGGCTTTAAGACCAAAGGCAGTAAGCATATTGTAAAAAACAACAAGGGTGGATTATCTGGCAGGAGTCCATTTTTTGAGTTTGTTTCTGATAAAAACGATACCATCAGAGCTCATAGCGATGCTCCACAAATTTTTGTTTTATTCAGCTACGAACAGGAAGAAAAAATCACGGTAGCATATCCAAAAACAGAGCCGCAAAAAGCCATTATTTTATCTTGGAAAGAGTACCCAGGCATATTTCTGATGCTTGCTTTGGGCTTGCTCTGTACGGTTGTTGGAAAAAGCTATTTGTTCCAACAAACTATAAAAAGTTAAACATTTCCTTCATAAGCTCTTAAAATCACGATTTTCCGTGGTTGACTGATGCCGTTAAATCAAAGACTTTTGTAAGATTAAGACTTTTACCTTCCTCAAAATCATATATTTATTCGATTGTAAGGCAAAATAAATTTTTAAAATTTTGTATAAAAATTCAACTTCATATTTACCATGAAAAATAAACTTATACTTCTCTTTGCAATAGTCAGCTTACATTCGTTCGGACAATCAATTACGCTTTCTCCGAGTAATGGTTCGCCGCTTATCTCGGCCAATAGCACCAGCAATGGTATATTAATTCCACGTATGACCCAAGCTCAAAGATTAGCGATTACGAGTCCTGCGGCGGGTCTGTTAGTTTACCAAACCGATGGAACAGTTGGCTTTTATGTTCAAAAAAGTACTTTAGCATTTGCTACCAATTGGGAATTGATTTCGGAAGGAACAAACTTTTGGGATACCTCACTAAGTAGTTCGAGCGATATTTACGCAATAAACACGGGTAGAGTTGGCATTGGTACATCTAATCCTGTTGATAAACTCACAGTACAAACCCCAACTAATACTTACGGTCTTTCGCACACCGATGGAACAGCCACTGTAAGTACATACGTTGGAGGGGCTGCAGGTTGGCTCGGTACAAAATCAGCACATCCGCTATATTTCTATACTGCAGGAAGTTCTTCAAAAATGACGCTTTCAACGGCTGGAAATCTCGGAATAGGCACTACCAGTCCGAATGCTCCGCTACAATTTTCAAATGCTGCCGTTAATCGTAAGATAGTTCTGTATGATGGTTTCAATAACGACCATCAATATTATGGTTTTGGTATCAATGGAAGTACTTTACGCTATCAGGTGGATGTACCTACTTCCAATCATATATTTTATACGGGTGCTTCGGCCTCGACATCTACCGAGTTGATGCGAATACAAGGAAACGGCAATGTAGGTATCGGTATTTCAAGCCCAAATGCTTCTTTGGCGGTAGATAGAGGGACAGGAACAGACGGAACAGCGGCTTTTTTTGGAACAACTCATACTTCACACTTTAATTATTCAACTGCTGAAGACACGTATATCAGAGGTGGAAAAAATAATGCAAGAGTATTAATCAATGATATCGCAGGGCTGGGCAATGTAGGTATCGGCACTGCTTCGCCTAATTATAAATTGCAAGTAAATACAACTGGCAATACGGCTGGTATAGTACACGCTAATAATGTAGGTATTCAGGTTGGAACTTATGTGGGTTTTGGAGCGGGTTGGTACGGAACGATGTCAAATCACCCCTTAGCATTTTTTGTTAATAATGGTAATGCGGCAGTGACTCTTACAGCTTCTGAGCAACTGCAAGTAGGAGCAACAGCCACCCCAGTAGGATACAAAATGAGTGTTGATGGAAAAGTAATTTGTACAGAACTCGAAGTTTTAGTTACACCTTGGCCAGACTATGTTTTTAAGCCAAATTACAAACTAAAGCCACTTAATGAAGTAGAAAGATTTATTTCAGAAAATGGGCATTTGCCTAATATTCCGAAAGCCGAAGAGATTGAAAACAAAGCTCTTGCCGTAGGAAATATGAGTAAATTACAGATGGAAAAAATAGAAGAACTGACGCTTTATTTAATCGAAATAAACAAAAGATTAAAGAAAGTAGAAGATGAAAACGAAGTTTTGAAAAGTGAACTAAAAGCCATTAAATCTCAAAACTGATAGCCATGAAAAAGATATTATACTGTTTATTATTTGCTCCTATTTGGGCTTTTTGCCAGCAAGAAGAGGAAGATTCGCCACAAGGAAGAGCGGAGTTTGAATACCGTCGTATTGCACCACCCGATGGCTCAAAAATACCTTTTGGTGAATTAAACAAAGCCAACCAACAAATTGATGCTTACTTCAGAAATCGTCCGAAAACAGCGGTACCTAATATTACATGGCAAGAACGAGGACCAAGCAACACAGGCGGTAGAGTAAGAGCCATTATGTTTGACCCCAACACTACCAATAAAGTCTGGGCTGGTAGTGTAGCAGGTGGGCTTTGGTATAACTCAAACATATCGAATATCAATCAGACTTGGACAAAAGTTGATGATTTTTGGGAAAACCTTGCCATCACAGCCATTGCGTATGACCCAACCAATACACAACGCTTTTATGTAGGTACAGGTGAAGGATTTGGCAATCTCGACCAAGTGCTGGGCGGAGGCATGTGGCGAACCGAAGACGGTGGAGCAACTTGGAGCCGACTGCCCAATACAATTCCAAATCATGATAATACCGATACCGACGTAAAAGCCGTATTCAGAAGTGTGCAGAAGGTTATTGTAAACTCATCAGGTAGAATATTTGTTGGCGGCAATCATGGTGTGGCTTACTCTGTTGATAATGGAGATAATTGGTATATGGTAAGTAACTTGCCCACGGGCTTTTTTGTGGATGACATGGAGATTTCGAGTACTGGCACACTCTACGTCGTTATGAGGCAATGGGGAGGTAAAGATAACCCTTGGATTAGAAGAATTTATACTTCAACAAACTCAAGTTACTCCTCTTGGTCGCTCATCACGCCCAACGACAATAGTATTTGGGGTGCAAGAACCGAAATTGCTCTCGCACCTTCAACAAGTGGTAATAGCCAAGTTATATATGCCATTTGCCAAAACGATACTGCCAAGGCTAATAATGGTGTATTATGGTTCAAAAAAAGCACCAATAATGGCACAAGCTGGTCTAATATCACGATTCCGAGTTTCACAGGAAATGTCAACGACCACTTTACT
Source organism: Emticicia sp. (assembly GCF_049241225.1). Lineage (NCBI taxonomy): Bacteria > Pseudomonadati > Bacteroidota > Cytophagia > Cytophagales > Leadbetterellaceae > Emticicia > Emticicia sp. The sequence goes on along the minus strand of NZ_JBMLRC010000207.1, from coordinate 18,211 downwards.
CGTACGCAAGCATGGTACGACTTGATTTTGGCAGTGCATCCAACCAATTCAAATTTAGTAGTAGCGGGCGGTGTAGTATTAGCCCGAACAAGCAATGGGGGAACTGGTTGGCACGTTTATGATAATTTCCCAGTTCATGCCGATGAACACGGATTACAATTTGACCCAAACAACTCAAATAATGTACTCATCAGTAATGATGGTGGAGTTTATTATTCTACCAATTTGGGCAATTCATTAACATTTGCAGCTGGTGTTACTTTTGAAGATAGAAACCGTAATCTTCGTATCACACAACCTTATCATGTAGCCATGAAAAACATTGCTGGAGATAATTATTTAATCGGAGGAACACAAGACAACGGTACCATACGAACTGACCATCCATACGTTGGCACGGGAAGTCAAGTTTTGGGAGCTGACGGCTGGAGATGCTTTATTGATAGCAACGAACCTAATATCCGAATCTTATCAACTCAATACATTAGTCATTATTTTTATGACGGTACAAATGCCCCCGTCCAGTTTATCAATGGAGGTACAGCAGCATTTTATAATCCTTGTGACTACGACGACATAAATAATACATTTTATGCCTTTCGAGATAGTAGTCAGCTAGCAGGAAATGTTTATACAAGATTTTATAGAGTTACTGATATGGGTGGAGCCAGAACAGTCAATTCTTTTAAAATCAATATTGCGATACCCGTTAGTTTTATAAAAGTTGGACGAGCAGCAAATACTATTATTGTAGGTTGTGGAGACGGACGCATCTATCGTATTTCAAACGTAAATCTCGCTACAGCAACAACCACACTCATGCGAAATGCCACAAATACCTACATATCGTGTATTGATATCGGTGTTGATGATAATGAGATTTTAGCAATCATTTCAAACTATAATACAAGCTCAGTAAGATATACCAATAATGGCGGCTCAAACTGGATTGATAAAGATGCAGCAACGCACGGACTGCCCAATATTCCTGTAAGGTATGGTATTTTTAATCCTACCAATCGAAATCAGGTTTTACTCGCTACCGAATCGGGAGTTTGGTCAACGATGAATATTACAGGAGCAAACCCTGGTTGGGAACCAACCGACCAGCTACTCGCTCATGTGAGATGTGACATGCTTTTTTATCGGTCTGCTGATAATATGATTGCTGTTGCCACTCACGGTCGAGGTGCTTTTACGGCAATTCTGAATACTTGCCCCAGCGATTTAAGTTTATCTGTAGATACAAATGGCTCTAAACACTATGAAGTTAGTAATACCATTAGTTCGCAAGCAGAACTACAATTAAATAAAAAAGTAAGCTACGATGCAGGCTACAAAGTAAGACTCACCAATGGTTTTAAAGTAAAAGCTGGCACACACTTTAAAGCATACATTGATGGTTGTGGAGGTATCAGATAATTAGATTTTTAAACTTACAAAAGGAGCATCATCAGATTATGATGCTCCTTTTTTGTTAACAAAAAGTCATAGTTTCACTCAAAATCACGGTTTTCCGTGATACGATTCACGGAAAACCGTAATTGACAGATGCCATTTAATCAATGACCTTTGTTGAAATATTTCTCGACCTTATTGCCATGAAAACCTCTATCTTACTTCTATCAATACTTTTATTTGGTTTTAATAATACTAATGACCAACAAGGTACTTATACAATAGATGGTAAAACTTATAGCGGAAAAGTCAGTACTCAAGAATTTGTCAACAAAAACTTTTCGGTTTTGTGCGAATACAGCGACGAGTCTTCATCTGACTATAAAAAATGGAAATATGACCTGCTGCAAGTTACCTTTCATAGTAAGGCCGAAGCACTAAAAGGAGGTGTACTCAAAGTTAGTAGTACCTCCAGTATTAATCAAGAAAGCGGCTATGTATCAATTGGTGGACATGATGGTTTCACAAATCTTTTTGGTGATGGAAACAGCACAATTACGGTAACTAACAAAACCATTAAGATATCAAATGTCAAGCTATTTCAATACCCCGCCACCCACCTCGGCACTAATAAAAGTTATCTAATAAATAGCGTAACAATTCCTTTTGAATAAAAAATAATCGCCGCCTCTCAAAGTCTATTGAAAACACGAATCAAACTAAAACTAACATGAAAACTACTATTCACAATCGCAAGAATTACAACCCCAATTTTCTATGGTTTAATCATGGCAAAAAAAGTATAAATCCCGATGAAGTGGTTTATCTCAAAAGTTGTGATAATTATACCCGATTTTATTTGAGCGATGGCAAAAGTTTTTTGGCATCATCAACCATGAAATCTTACGAAAAAGAGTTACTCAAACGAGGGTATTTTACACGTCTTCATCGAGGAACCCTCGTTAATCTAAAATATCTTACAGGTATTGAACGCACAAAAGATGGACCCGTTGCGTGTCTTTCGACTGGACAACGAATCGATGTTTCACGCCGTAAGATGAGAATTTTGGATTTACCTTAAAAAGCCATTACTTTAGTGGCTTCAACCAAAAATTCTAAGCCATTATGCTCAACGTTGCCCTTGTCGGATTCGGACTTTCGGGGAGATACCTCCAAGCTCCGTTTTTTCTTACAAATCCAGATTTTAATCTAAAAACCATCGTTTCGGGTTCGCAAAACCCACAAGACATATACCCAAGTGTGGGCGTAGCTCGCAACATCGACGAAGTTTTGGCCGATACCGAAATTGATTTAGTGAGTATCGCTTCGCCAAGTCATTTGCACTTTGCACAAGCCAAACAAGCACTTTTGGCTGGCAAACACGTATTGGTAGAGAAACCCTTCACTGCCACCGTTGCCGAAGCCGAAGAACTCATTGAGCTATCGAAAAAGCAAGGAAAAGTGCTTTCTATCTTCCAAAACCGCCGATTCGATAGCGATTTTATGACGGTTAAGAAAATCATCGAAAATAAGTTTTTAGGTGAATTGGTTGCTTTTGAAGTACACTACGACCGACATAAGCCAATCTTAAATCCTAAACGATGGAAGGAAGAGGTGAATCCAGCCAACGGAATCTTGTATGATTTGGGAGCCCATATCATCGACCAAACCATTGTACTTTTTGGTTCGCCAATGGCAGTTTCGGGCGAGACTTTCACGCAGCGTGAAGGTTCAAGCATTGACGATGCTTTTGATATTAGACTCGATTACGGAAAACTAAAAGTTACGCTCAAATCAAGTTTATTAGTGCGTGAAGAAGGCCCAAGATACATCATTCATGGCACGAAAGGTTCTTTTGTAAAATATGGTATTGACGTACAAGAAGACCATCTGAAAGCAGGACTTTTCCCACGAATGGAAGGTTTTGGCGTAGAACCAAAGGATAAATGGGGTGTTTTGAACACTGAAATTGGCGGTCAACACTTCAGAGGACACATAGAAACCGAAGCTGGAAACTGGGATTTACTTTTCCAAAATCTACACGCTGCGATAGTTGAAGGCAAAGAACTCTACATCAAACCTGAACAAGTTTTAGAACAGATTCGGGTGATTGAAATGGTGAGAGGTGTTTAGCTTTTAATTGATTCTTATTGCAGTAGACTTCTTTCAAAGATTTTATTCTAAGTAAGATTCGCCCAAAACAAATTCAAAAAGAGAGCAATTGTCTCGAAGAATATTCGTTGAAAGAAGTCTAAAATACCTAATTATATGACCTAAGCTATAGCAAAAATGAGTGCTATGAAAAAGCACTTTACCGAATAATAAATTTTTGAGCGAACTTATGTTTTTTACCAATATCTTTGTGGCACATAGAAATCCACTATATCATCCACATTGTAATGAAAAAGTTTGCTGTTATTTTTCTACTCATCTCACAAATCTGCTTCGCACAATTTACGCACTCTAATCTTCCGATTGTACTTATTGAAACCAATGGGCAAACAATCGTTGATGACCCAAAGATAGAGGTTGGCTTTAAGATTCTCTACCACACAGATGGCCGTATCAACAATTTAACCGATACTGATTTCCATTATGATGGCTTAGCCGGAATCGAATTCAGAGGAACTTCATCACAGGGGTTCCAAAAAAAATCTTACAGTATAGAATTACTCGATTCCTTAGGAAAGGATTTAGATTTTCCGGCATTGGGTTTTCCGAAAGGGTCTGATTGGGCATTGATTGCCAACTACGATGACCCTACTTTTCTAAAAAATGCCTATGTATATGATTTATGGGCAAAAACTGGTAGGTATTCGCCACGCCTGAAGCACGTAGAGGTGGTTATCAACGGAGAATACATGGGGCTTTATGCTTTTACTGAAAGAATTAAAAGAGGTACAGATAGAATCAACATTAAGAAATTAGAATCTTCTGATACGACTGCATCTAAGATTTCGGGCGGCTATATCATAGAGGCAAGCCGAGAGGCTGGCCCGCTTACATCTACGTATGCGTGGCAATCAGCGTACACTTCATCACCTGTTTCAGCATTTCTTATGTATTTTGATTGTGTGTATCCAAAAGAGCCAGAATCGAAACAGTTTGCATATATCCAAACTTATATACGTGATTTTGAAGACGCATTGAAAAGTCCAGATTTCAGTGACCCAAATTTAGGTTTCAGAAAGTATATTGATGAAAATAGTTTTGTTGAAAACTTTGTATTACAAGAATATAGCATTCATCTTGATGTATTTGCTCGTAGCCAATATTTCTACAAAGATAGGGGGCAAAAAATGGTCGCTTCTCCACTTTGGGATACCTCCTTGGGTCTCAATGATACCTATACTGATGATTGGCGTTTTTCTTGCTCAACTTGTGACCCACGTTTTTTTTGGGCAGAACGAATGATGCAAGATTGTGTGTTCAAAAATAAAGTGATTGAAAAATATAAAACTTTTAGAAAGACCTTTTTGAGCAATGACGAGGGCCATCGCTATGTTGATAGTTTAGCAACCATCTTACAATCAGCCGCCCTAAGAGACAGAGAAAAATGGTTTCCAACAAGTACAAACAGTTTTATAGATGAAATACAAAAACTAAAAAACTTTATTTCTGCACGCATCAGTTGGGTTGATGCTACCATTCATAATATTGCTGGAGATGGAAGAATATTAGCAGGCCCTTCGAAGGCAGCGGCGAATCAGGTAGTTGGTTTGGTTTCGACCTGTTCATCAAACAATGTCACTTGGAAATTTGAATATGCCAACGGCACCAGCGGCTCTTTCACCGACACAGGAATCATTGAAGTTTTAGTTACACAACCTGTAACTTATACAGCCATTTGCCAAGAAACATGCCCGCAATACACAAATAGTAAGACTATTTTGGTTGAAAATCCTTGTCCAGAAAACCTATCTTTTAATACACATATTGCCAATCCGCCTGTTCAAAATTTTAGTGTGTTAAGTACTATAAGTTCTACTTCTATTTTAAATCATTCAAGCAAAATTTGGTATTCAGCAGGAAAATCAATTGAGTTGGGGCCTGGTTTTGAAACCTCGAATAATGTCGTTTTTACAGCCAACATCCAAAACTGCCAATAGTTGGCCCATATCGGTTTGATACAAACTTAAAAATAAGATTCATAATAAAAATCCCAACACAAAACGGCTGGGACTTTATGGTTCTAACAACAAACTGTATGGGTCACATACAGGAAAATCTTTAATGTTTTGTGCTATTGATGCGTGTTTTTGCTGATTTCGGTTATGAATTATAACCTAAAACTAACGAAGCGAACTATTGTTTACAATTTCTGTGAAGAAAAGTAAATACGCCTTTATATTCATAATTTATACGTAAATATAAGACACAAAATTCTGTCTATCAAATACTTATTTTCTATTTACACAAAAGGATTTTTTATTGGATAAATGGCAAGACTATTAGCCTTTTATCCTGCTCAATTCATCTTCTGACCCAGAGCGACGATTACGAGCTTCTTTGATTTCTTTACTACCAAAACGATAATTAAAAGTTACACGAAGTAAGCGGCCTTCAAACTTAAATCTAAGATTGGTAGCAATACCTGCATATTCTGAATGATAGCCTCCACGGGCAGTATTCAGCACATCACTAAACACAATTTTGAGCGTCGCATTATCTTTCAGGAATTTCTTCTGTAAGCCAGCATCCAACATTCCCATTGCCGAATTATAATCAATGCGTCGGTAAGGCGAATTATACCACCCCGAAAGTTCAAATGTCCAATTGTTTTTTAGCTTAAATGTGCTTTGACCATTGCCGTTAAAAGCTACTGTTCGGTTATTGATTATCAAGTTATTATCTAATTTTGCTCGCCATAAATTATAGTAGCCATTCAGGTTGAGGTTAAGCTCCCACCATTTTGTAACTTGCGTATTAAGGCTCAAATCCAAGTTGAAACCTTCAGAATAATCGAGGTTTTCGGAAATAAAATAGGTTCTGCTGGCATCATACGGAATACGTAAACCCACAACAGGATATTTTGTACGCCAATACCCAAACGAAGAGGTAAGTTTGCCTTTATAAATATGCGTCAACTTGAAATTATTGGCATATTCGGGGCGAAGAAATGGATTTCCTTTTGAATAAACCAATTCATCAATTCGATATTCAAATGGGTTGAGATTTTGGTAACTTGGACGATTGATTCGGCGACTATAATTGAGGTTAAACGAATGATTATCAGTGGCTTTATATGAAATTGCTCCACTCGGAAAAAGATTCAAATAAGTAGTATCTACTTTATCTAAATCATTCTGCTTGAAACTCGTCAGCTTACCCAACGACTGCGTGTTTTCTGCTCGTAAACCCGCTTGAAGATTCCATTTTTTACCCAACGATTTATTGTAATTGGCGTAAGCAGCATATACTCGCTCGGTGTATCTGAATTGATTACTGCGGTCAATATCTCTGATTTCTTCATTCTGAATTTTAGTAAAAAAATCAAAAGTATTATCCGAGGTCACATCCGATAGCTTTACACCATAAGACAACTTTCCTTTTTTAAAAGGCTGTTCGTAGTCAATCTTAGCCGATTTTATGATAATATCAGTGGGTGTTTTTGTTACATAATTTCGGTCAAAAGATGGCCTATCACTATTCAAAAAAGTATATCTATTTGGTTGATAACTAATGCCTTGTGAACTAAAAATACCATAATCAGCATCGAAGTTTAGTTCATGTCCAGTAGTATCGGCATAGCGATAATTGAAATTTAAATTCAGGTTTTTATTCTTTTCGGGGTTCGAGGTCTGTGAAAATAAAACAGAAGAATCTGGCACGGTTGCGTATCTACGACCTATCAAAGTTTCGCTTTCGCCACCGCCGTTATGGTTGCTTACACGACCATTCAGATTAAAACCAATGGTATTTTTTGAATTAATAAAATAATCTGCACCCGCCTTCAAGTTACTCGAAGTATCTCGCCACAAGCCTCTCCAAGTCTTGTTATACATGATGTTATTCAAAATTTGGTCGTCGAGTGTTCGGTTATGCCAAGCACCTTGACTATAACTATACGTACCAAAAAGATTCACCTTTTTATCTCGATGATTGAGGCTCAACGAAGAATTATACTTTGGCGAGATTCCGAACATTCCACCCAAACTGATGTTTCCGTTTGTTCCCATCTTTCGGTTTTTCTTTAGTCGAATATTGATAATACCCAAGTCGCCTGCTGCATCGTATTTGGCCGAAGGATTCGTAATAATTTCAATGGCTTCAATATCGGCCGAATTCATGCTTTTCAGCGTAGAAGCCAAATCTCTCCCACTCATCGGCGAAGGGCGACCATCAATATAGATTCTGACACCCGATTTTCCTTTTACCAAAATATTTTCGTCTTTATCGACTTGTACTCCTGGCGATTTTCGCATCAATTCTAAAGCATTTGTACCAGTAGAGCTAATACTACTCTCTACATTGAATATCACTCTATCTTCTTTCACCTCAATCATGGGCTTTGAAGCTACTACTTTTACTTCTTTTAATTGTTGTGCATCGGCAGTCAGTACAAAAGGATTGAACTCAATATCGGTATCAATTACTTCAAAAATAGTCGAAGCAAAGGCTCGAAAACCTACGGCCGAAATTTTCACAAAGTACTTGCCTTTGGCCACTCCATTGATTTTAAAACCACCGTTTTCGTCGGCAATATCTGCTTTAAAAAGTGTCGAATCGGTGGCGTTATGAAGCGAAATTGTAGCAAACGAAGCGGCCTCGTTTTGCTGGGTTTTAGCAGTGCCTTTTACGGTGTAGGTCTGAGCAAAGACATAGCTCGACAGGCTCGTGAGTAACACGAGTAATAGATTTTTCATAATAATGTTGTTATAGCTTTTTCATAAAATGTTATAGGGTACAGTACACGTTCATGAACCGTGACTGCTTAAAAGTTGTGTTGCTTCGCCTATTTTATTGTGAATACTTTATTCATCAGAAAAGGTTACACAATAAATCAGAAAGCGTGAATTTTATCTACGAAATATTTCGTAACAAAGGTAAGATGAAATTTTTTATGATTGCAAATTTTATTACGAAATATTTCGTAATAATAATAAGTGGAGAAAAATAATGAAAGATTGGGGTGGAAATAGTAGTTTAGTTAAATCAATTATTTCACCCCTTCGGGGTTTAAAGGGGGTATTCATCTCATTTTTGCTATAATCAGAACACCCCTTCGGGGTTCAGAGGCTTGGTTATTCATCTCTTTTTTGCTATGATCAGAACACCCCTGTGGAGTTGAGAATTACTCTTACAGCAAAGAATAATTATTAAAAAAATTACTTAATAGAGGTAAAAATCCCGAAGGGATGTCATGATTATAGAAAAGCCCAAACAGTCAGCTTCCCCAAGTTTGGTAAAAATTCAATTCAGTCTGTATGTTAGATTTTAAAACGGCAATGAGTAAAATTTCATTGCCGTCTGCTTTAGCTGACGGATACAGAATATGAAATCAATATCGGCTTTAGCCAAAAGCAACTTTTATTGTTAGGCTAAAGCCATATTTTGATGTTAATCTGAGAACCGTCAGTTGAAACTGACGGCAATGAATCGTGGGGCTTTCAACTACATTCTCACTAATAAGAAAAAACGTCGGCAAGCAGCTCCACTATAGGTTAAACTCACAGTGGAGCTACTTGCCGACGTTAAAAAATTACTCCTTAAAAATTATTTCTTAGCATTTATCTCTTTCAAAAGTACTTCAACTGCTGTTTTGAGTTGGTCGTCGGTGCCCTTGGCAATCCAATCTGGTTGGTTTTCTACAATAATATCGGGTACGGCTGGCCCGAGTTCTTGATTTTTATCGGTAGCTTTCGTGAACCAGCCACGGAACGGTAAACGCACAAACGAACCATCCATTAAGCCTTTTCCTCCAGTCGAAATTACTGAACCATTCGTTGGAACGCCAACGAGTTTACCGATGCCCAGTGTTTTGTAGGCGTGCGAGAAGATTTCGGCGTTTGAGTAACTGCCTTCATTACAAAGAGCAATCGAAGGTTTTGTCCAAGCAGCATAAACTAAGCGTTCGCCAGTTGGGTAGTAATCTTTAAACTTCAATTTATCTTTTTCTAAATCATTGCTTGCCCCTCTCGGAATCGTGTAGGCGTGTTGTTTGTAGTTCAAAATCGTCATTAAATAGTCGGTCGTAGAACCACCACCATTATAACGAACATCTATCAATAAACCTTCTTTTCCGTAGCCAGCTGCTGCAAATTCACGCTCAACAACCTCAAAACTCGGAAAATCCATGCCTTTGATATGAATATACCCTAAACGTCCGTTCGAATATTTTTCAACCAATTTCTTACGGCCTTCTACCCATTCGTCATATAAATTTTTTGATATATTGGCCGTCAATCGGATAGCTACTTCACGAGTCTTTCCATCAGCGGCTTTTACGGTCAATAATACTTTTTCATTCACCAAACCATTCAGTAATTCATGGAAATTAGCATTTTCGCTCACTGCTTCGCCATTAACTGCCGTAATTATATCACCTTCGTTAAGTTTGCTTTTTTCTTTATCAGCTGGTGTTTCTGGCACAACATGATTGATTTTCACACCACCATTTACAGGCGAAATTTCTGCCCCCAACAATCCAGTTGCTTCACGTTGTGTTTCAGCTCGGTCGGTTACGGTAAGCCCCATGTGGCTTGAGTTGAGTTCTCCCAACAAGAGGTTAAACATATCTCTGAAATCATTGCTCGTGCTGGCATTGATACAACGTTCTTTGTATTTATCATGTAGTTTTACCCAATCGTTTCCGTGAAATTTAGGGTCGTAGAAACCATCACGGATAGTACGCCATGCTTCTTCAAAAACTTGCGTACGCTCGGCGTTATAGTCAACTTTCATTTTTGAAACGAAAGGTAGATTTTCTGAAACACTCGATTTTATATCGATACGAGCCAAAGCTCCCTGACGGCTGTAATACAAATATTTTCCATCTTTATCCATCGAAACTCCACTCGGATTTGAGCCTCCCTTCGTAATTTCTTTCAAATCTTTTCCGTCCCACTTAATGCTGAATAAATCACGACCTTTGGCATTGCTGCTGCTGGTTGTGTAGTAGAACGTTTCTCCATCTTTCGAGATAACGAGGTCGCTTTCATCGCCAGGGAAGTTGGTTACTTGCACTACACGCTCATAGATTTTATCGAAATCAATTTTAATTGGTTTCGGAGTCTTATCTTTTTTATCATTCGGTTTCGCTGGTGCAGCTTCGGCTGGCGTTTCACGCTCTTGCCAATCTTGGGTTTCTTTTTCCCAATCTTCTTTTTTGAGCCACACAAACCAAACATCGCCACTTCGACCCACACTTCGCTCCGAAATAAAACCTAATTTTGAACCATCGGCACTCCAAAACGGACGACCATCACCTCTTGGATGCATTGATATATTGACTGGTTTTGAAGAATTATCGGCCGCATGAATGAAAACTTCTTCGTTGAAATATAAGTCTTCGAGCGAATACGCCAACCATTTATTATCAGGACTCCACACGATACTGCGTGGTGACGCCCAACTATCATTCAATATTTTTTCGTTAGATAATTTTCCATCAGTTGAAATATCAGCTACTACAAAAGTGCCTCGGCCACGCACGTAGGCAATCTTTTTACCATCCGACGACACACTCATGTTGGTTTCATCAGTCGGCGTTTTGGTGATTTGCACAAGTTCGTGTTTGAGCGATTTGAAAATATTGCGTTGAGTTGTATCGGCCGAACGAACCATATAAATATCAAAGTTTCCGTTGGCTCGGTCGCTACTGAAAAGAAGCGTCGAATCATTCAGCCAAGTTGGTTCGACATCACGAAACCCATGCTCCGAAACATTGATGCTTCTCGATTTCTCTTTATCGGCTTCTTTTACAAAAATTTCACCACGAATCGAGTAGGCCAATAATTTGCCATTAGGCGAAACAGCGTATTGGCCTGCTCCCGTTGAAAACGTCTTTTGCTCGGAAGCATCCAGACGGTCGTCGGCACTGATTTGTACATTAAGTTTTTGAGCCGAACCTCCGCTGGTTTTTAGCGTGTAAAGATTCATATCTTTTTCAAAAACTATTGTTTTGCCATCAGTCGAAACGCTAAAGGCTCTGATTGATTCATCCTTAAAACTGGTTAGTTTTTCGGGTTTATCAGAAGCCTTGCCATTGGCATCAATTTTCAGGCGATAAATATTGTATGCACCATCATTGCTGCTCAAAAAATACAAAGTATTGCTACCAACCCATTGCGGTGAAACATCGTTTGTCTCGAAACCTGGCAATTGTTGGAAGGTTTTATTTTGAGTATCGTAGAGCCAAAGGTCACGGTCGGAGCTTCCTTTATACTCTTGGCGGGCCACTGGATTAATATCGCCACGCACAAAGGCAATGAATCGGCCATCGGGTGAATAGATTGGGTCGAAACCAACGGCATCCAAAATGCGATACTCAGTACCACCTTTTGGGTTGATAGCGTAGGCTTCGTTAGGGCGTTCGATTTGCTTAAACTCTCGGTTGGTTGAGAACACAATCTTGTCGGCTTGAGTCCAACTCGAAATATTGTCTGCTCCCGAATGGAAAGTTAGTCGTTTGGGCATTCCACCCTCGGTTGGCATCACAAAAATATCGTTATTGCCGAATCTTGCTCCCGAAAAAGCAATCTGAGTACCATCTGGACTAAAAACTGGATTGCCTTCGTAGGCTTCGTGAATAGTTAAGCGAGCGGCTTTTCCACCCGAACTTGGAACTGTCCAGATATCGCCTTGAAACGAAAAAGCTACCGTCGAACCATCTTTATTGATGGCTGGTTGGCGGAGCAGTAAATTGTTTTGTGCTTGTAAAAAAAGGCTTGAGCAGCCAAGAAATGCTGCGGTTAGGATAGTTTTTTTCATATAGCGTTAGTTTGTTGAAGGGCCAAAAATATAACCCCATTTCACTAACAAAGTTATGATTTTTAGGTAATTTTCAACAAAAAAGAGAGCAAAGGATAGGTCTATCAGACCAAAACAGTAAAAACTGATACGATAATTTGAAGAAAGATTGAATGTTTGAGTAAAATACAAAGAAGATTTATGTCATCCCTTCGGGATTCTTGAATATTAAAACCCAATCTACATCTATAAAAATGACATCCCTTCGGGATTATCCTCAGCAAAATTCACTTAAAATCTTGAAAAGATGAAAACTGTCCAAATCATCTTTACACACCGAATATTTGATGTTACGCAGAGCCGTCGGCTCGATTCATTTTGTAGCCGTCGATTTTAATCGACGGTAGTAATTGTTAGGACAAATAAAGTTCCATCGGAACGGTACATTTATATATATGGGTCGTTCCGGTGGAACTTAAAAAAACTATGTACATCGTTTTTAACGTCGATTGGAATCGACGGCTACAAAATGAGACAATCCTACAGATTTTTTGAAAATATGCGTAACATCATTTGATATAAACAATCGTAAAAAATCACTACTCAGTAGATTTCAACACTTTAATATCCTTCACCAAATTCTCAACATCAAGCGGTAAAGTTGCGTTGTAAACCCCACGAATGTAGCCGTTTTTATCAATCAAAAAAACGTTTTCGGTGTGGAGAAACTCGTTTTTGTCTTTCTGTAAACCAATTTCTTTTTCGGCAAAATACGATTGTCGGGCTAAAGCATAAATTTTATCTTTTTCGCCAGTGAGTAAATGCCATCGCTGAGAATCAATTTTCCAGCGATTGGCATATTTCTTTAGTTGGGCTACGGTATCGGTGGCGGGCATAACCGAATGCGAAAGCATCAGTATATCAGCATCGTTTTTAAATGTATTATGTACAGCCAGTAAGTTTTGGGTCATGGTTGGGCAAATGCTTGGGCAAATCGTAAAGAAAAAATTAGCCAAGTAGATTTTGCCTTTTACGGTTTCGTTGGATACTTTTTTGCCTTCTTGGTCAATAAAGCTAAAATCTGAGATTTTGTGCAGCTTTAGTGTATCAAGCTGATTTTCGGTGTACCAGTTTGGTGTAAAATCTGCTGTATTGTAGTAAGGTAAGTTTTCTTTTTGAGTTTGCTCTTTGGGTTGGCAGGCAACTAAAGCCAGAAATAGAATACCAATAAATTTTATTACGAGTCTTTCTAAAAGTCCCTCTCCTTTTTCAGGAGAGGGATTTAGGGTGAGGTAAAATTGCGGCTTTTTTTGCAAAAACTTACACCTTTTGACCTCATCCCAACCTTTCTCCTCGCAGGAGAAGGGCTTTAAAAACCAGGACTTAACAGACCTACGCTTCAAAGGGGGAATCATATTTACAATTTTAAAAGTCATTTTTTCGCTCGAAAAGTATTATTTTCTACAACCGAAACACAGTTTTTTACACCTGGCAAGCCAAATCTTCGACCGTCTTTTATGACATAATTGGCTTTGAGTGAGCCATCATCAAACCACATTTGCTGCTGACCTTCTTCGTGACCATTTACGTAATGAAACACTTCGGCGAGTTTTCCATCGGGAAACCAATCTTTTTGTTCGCCGTGATGTTCGTCGTTTTTAAAATGATATTCAAAGCGGAGTTTTCCATCGGGCCACCAAGCACGGTGTGTGCCTTCCTTTTTTCCTTTTTCATAGAAGCGTTCTTCAGCCAATCGACCATCTTCGTACCAGGTTTTACTCCACCCCTGCTCCTTTCCCGCTATAAAAGTTGAAATTTTAGCGGTATCTTGATTAGCAAAAAGTAAAAATTGAGTACCAGAAAAAGGCTTGTTTTCGTAGAACAAAACTCCTTCTTTGTGCGAAAAACCAGCATTATTGGCTTCGACTTTTATCAGCGGAGTGGTTGTTTTGGTTGCCTGTGTACAAGCAACCAAGAATAGCCAAAGGCTACTTAGAAACAGTACCTGCCGTGCCATAGAAGCCATTGCCATTGAGATAAGGGTCTGCGTCTGTAATATGATAATGGTAAATACCGTTCGGGTATTCGGTAGTAGCGTGCGAGTGTCCGTGGTAGCCGTCCAAATCGCTATTAGTCACGGTTTTGCCTTTTTCGAGTGGGCCATAAACAGGAAAACCATCTAACAAAAAGCCTAAAAGTGCATCTTTCCCTTTTTGAGCGGTTAGGTAAGTTGGCTCAACGTGATAGTGATACTGGCCTTGTTGCTGTGGGTGTCCGTTGTATTGGTCAAAGCCGTTCACTTCGTTGGTCAAAGGAGCATTCATGGCTGCATATTGATTGAAAAACGGCACGCCGTTGAGCGAAACACCAATGGGCCCACCGGGTGTCGCACTTGAATTAGCTGCTTTAGTCGGATTAATAGGAATCTTGAAAACCAAACTTTGCGAAGTAATTCTATTAGGATTTAAAGCAAACTTTGTATTTGTTCCATTGTAGGCTTCGTATTTTGCAGTAGCCCACTGAGTATCTTTATAATATGGGCTTTTGTGGTCTGGTAAACCATTGGTTTTGATAATGGCGAAGTTTCCCTCAATATATACTTCGGTTGCTCCGTAAATCTTCTTGAAGATTTCGAGCGAAGTAGTTGCATTAGCAGTTGTTGTGGTTGTTCCAGAAGTTGTTGTTGTTGGCGACATCTCGGAATCATTACTACAAGCCGAAACCAAAAGCATGACATTGACAACTATAACACAAATAGATATGACTGACTTTTTCATTGGAGTTGATTTTTAAAGTGAAACGATTAGTTGAAAGTGTTTTTACTCGTAAAGTTCAATCCATAGAATAATTCGTTAGTCAATGTTTTTTAGAATTTGAATAATTAGATGCACTTACTTTTAAAAACTTGCGATATTTTTTATTTTTTTTCACTGAATAAATTCGGCAGTATTATTAATTGTTCTTTCATCTTTCGGGTGGCGGAGGCATATCGTCCATCGGTGGGCGACCGTCTCTTGGCGGAGGGCCACCTTGGTGTGGTCCGCCGGGAGGTCCTGGGCGTTCGATTGAACGAATAAGGTCGAGAATCACTTCATCGAAATGTCGTTGCTGAGCTGGCGTACACATTTGGCGAACTTGTTGAAAATGCTTGAAAGTAATTACGTCGGCTTCGGCCATTTTACTCTCTATTTGGTTGGCTCTTGTCCTTAAAGAATCATCAGAAATAGACTTATCTAAATCAGCATAATAAGCCTCTTTCATTTCTTTTACACGCTCACGCAGGCTTCGCATCTGTTGGGCATGCTCGTGGCGAAGCGTTCGGTAAGTTTCGGTTTGTTTTTCATCAAATTTCAGCTCAGTTTCTAAAAATAAACGTTTGGGCTGAGCAGGTAAGCTATTTGAAAAAAAGCTAATCCAAACCAACAAGCCTACATTGAGCAACAGAAGCACACCTACGGCTACCCAAAGTATTTTGTATTTACTGTTTTCTTTCATGCTACTATATATTTGAGTCGAAGTTATTTAGACCATATTCCTTGGCAAACGAACTGGCATCTTGTGGCTCTGCCTGTGTATTGCGTCCGCCATAGCGAAGTACAACACCTACATTTATAAGCACAATCAAGGCCAAGAACGACCACACGAATGCTGGCCGTGCCATAAATTTGGGTAATGGAGCATAGCGTTGCTGCATTCTGCTCTCAAGGCGAGTCTGGAAAAACGGTCGAGGTTCTGCTCGTCCGATTCCTTCTAATGCTCCTAACGTTTCATCTATTTGGCGTTCGATTTCTTCTTGATTTTTCATTTTAAGTAGATGACTAAAAATAAACGACACTTGTATTTTGTATAAACCATTACTAATGAACACTTTATACTGCTGTGGACTGACGACTATTGACCATGGACTACTTACTTATATGCTTTGGTTCACATAATACTCTTTTAGTGTTTTTCGGAGATTGGTTTTTGCTCTGAATAATAATGACTCAACCGACGACAATGACAGTTGCATTACCTCCGAAATTTCCTGATAACTAAGCCCTTCTACATTATATAGTGTAAAAGCAACTTTCTGATTATCAGGCAATTGATTGATATGCTTAAATAATATTTTTGCTCGTTCTTTGTTTTCAAACACAACCCCTGGATGCTCAAAGTCAGCGGGATGATGTACAATTTCATCATTTTCACCGAAAAGACTCGTCAGAAATGCAAAGCGTTTGCTGGCTTTTTTTCGGCGATGCTGCTCTAAGGCTTTAGTGGTTGCTATTCGATAAATCCAAGTTGAAAGTTTTGCTTCTCCCTTAAATTTACCTACCGACTCAAAAACCTCAATAAAAACTTCCTGCGATACATCTTCGGCTTCTTCGGCATTCTGCACGATTGACAATACTGTATTAAACACCTTGTTTTGAAATGAATCAACGAGGTGGCGGAAAGCACTTTGCGAGCCTTTCTGCAAATCAGTAATGAGTTGTTTTTCGTCCAAACAGGTG
>NZ_JBMLRC010000207.1:0-1306 GCF_049241225.1 Emticicia sp. | reverse complement strand
AATATTAGATGTGGAATTTAAATAAAACTTGCGGGATTCTTGAAAAAACTTTTTGCATAAAAAAACGTCGGCATGATTTTGAATCATGCCGACGTTCGGTCTAAACTTATATTCTTTAAAATTAAGGTAAATTCAACAAGAAACCAATCGTAAAGTTAGCGTCCCAGTCGAACACAAATTGCTCACAACCAGTAGCATCTTTGATGGCTTTGTAGATATTCACACCTGCTTTTCCTTTAGCATCATCCATTTTATAATCTTTTGGTGCTTTCAAAACCGTAAAACGTTCTTTGCCATTACGTACTTGTTTTGCCATCGAAAATGGAGCTCCACCAATAATAAAACAAGTTTTGCGTTTCATGCTCGGAATTCCTGCACATTTTGCTTTTACCTCGTCATATACTTTACCATCATCAGTTCCATCTTGGAAATACTTTGCTCCGTAAGTCTCAACCGCCGAAACTCCGCCACCGTTTAACCAAGAGATTTTTGTATTTCCTGAGCCAATATCAGTTACAAAAGCTTCTTCTTCAAAATCTTTTGGCAATACACATTTCAAAGCTAAAGCACCTTCTTGTTGAGCCGAAACGGTATTTACGAAGTAATTCAAAGCCTTTAAGTTTTTGATGATTTTCTGAGTAACATCGGCCTTTACCGCACCCGAACTCACCACAAAGTGAATATCACGGCCACTTACACCAAAATCAAGCATTTTACCGATATATTGCTTCAAACCAGCACGAATATCTTCGTCGGTGGCCATATTTTCGGTTACTAAACTATTACCAAATTCTGATTTTTCGAGCTTCCAGTTTTTATCTTTATCAATTCTTACAATAAATGAGTTGAAACCACTCGCTCCGAGTTCTACTACACCTTTTAATTTGCCATTCACTGGCTCTGGTGCTACATAGCTAAAACTACCACTACCGCCAGCAGTTGCCTCAGTATCGTTTGAGCTTGATGATGATGAACTTGAACTTTCAGTACTTGCAGTCTCAGAAGCAGGGCCACTTTCAGGAGCTTTTGTATCGGCATCAGTTTGCTCGGTTGAACTTTTAGCAAGCATATTTTTGCCCCAAGACGTATTTTCGAGGACATATTTCCCACCGAAAAAGATTGCTCCAAGAATTACAAGCATTATCAGAAATCTTGCAAAAGGGGTTAATTTGTTCATTTTACTGTTGGTTTATTTGTGAATTAAAATAAGTGTTGAGCAAAAATAGAGAAATACTTTCATCTGCTCAATTATTTTTTTGAATGAATGGTTACGGGGCTTGATGGGGTCTTGTAAAAGATTGATAAA
>NZ_JBMLRC010000206.1:0-31416 GCF_049241225.1 Emticicia sp. | reverse complement strand
AATATCATTGAGGTTTTGAAGGGTAAACTGAAAGTAAACACCAAATCGGGCGGCCTACGAAATACGCTCATTATCGTGCAGTTTAGTATCGCTATCATGCTGATCAGCAGTACTATAATTATTTGGAATCAGATTGATTTCGTGCGAAACAAACCTTTGGGTTTCGATGAAGCACAAGTGATAAGTATTCCTATCGGACACGAAATAAAAGGCACAAAAGTGCTTGATTATATGCGAAATAAACTCGCCAATCGGCCACAAATTGTGAGCATAACTGGGGCCGATATTAACATTGGTCGAGGAAAAGATAATTCGATGTCGCAGTCGGGATACGGCTTTGAATATGAAGGCAAAACGTATCATACTAATGGCCTCAATATTGATTACGATTATATCAAAACACTTGGACTGACACTGGTGACCGGCCGAGATTTCTCTCCTGAATTTCCTTCGGATAAATCACGCAGTATTGTTATCAACGAAACAATGGCCAAAGAATTAGGTTTCAATAAGCCCACAGTAGCCGCTGCCATTGGCAAAAATATTCCGATAGGTGATAGTTTAGGACAAACCATCGTGGGCGTTGTGAAAGATTATCACTTCGAATCGCTCAAAAACAAAATTGCTTCAATGACCTTTTTCTTGCAAAACGATTTCGGATATAATTATGTATTCGTAAAAATTGCACCCAATGCCGCTCCCAAAGAAACAATGGATTTATTGGCCAAAGTTTATAAAGAAATTGCCCCAAAATCTGAGTTCCAAGGCTCATTTTTAGATGAAAATACCAACAATCAGTACCGAAAAGAAGAGCGTTTTTCGCAAATAATTATGAGTGCGGCAGTGTTGGCTATTGTGCTTTCTTGCATGGGCTTGTTTGCTATTGCTATCATGATGATTTCCCGCCGCACCAAAGAAATTGGTATCCGTAAAGTGTTGGGTGCGAGTATTCCGAGTTTAGTGATGTTGCTATCAAAAGAGTTTTTGATTTTGGTGGCAATCGCTATCGTAATCGCCTCACCAATAGCCTATTACGCAATGGATAAATGGCTCACAGATTTTGAATATCGCATTGATATTGGTTGGCAAATCTTCGCACTTGCTGGTTGCGTAGCCGTGATAATTGCCTTACTGACAGTGAGTTATCAAGCCATAAAAGCGGCTTTGATGAACCCAGTAAAAAGCCTAAAAAGTGAATAAAGAATCATATAACAAAATAGCCAATATTTGGGCTGACTACCGCAACGAATCGTTTGTGAGTCAGCTCATCATTGATTTTGCTGAAAAGCTACATCCACAAGCGAAAGTCTTGGATGTTGGTTGCGGAACGGGCGTACCAGTGGCACGTTTTTTAGCCGAAAAAGGACTCCTCGTTACGGGAATTGATGCTGCCGAAAAAATGATAGAAATAGCTCTTTCGCATCAAATTCATAATGCTCAGTTGATGGTTTCTGATTTTTTTGATTTCCAGCCACAAGAAACTTTCGACGGCATTTTGGCTTGGGATTCGTTCTTTCATTTTCCGAAAAAAAGTCAAGAACTCATTTACCCAAAAGTGGCTCAAATGCTCCATTCGGGTGGATATTTGCTCTTTACGCATGGCGATGTTGACGACGAACACACCAATCCAATGATGGGAGAGGAGTTTTATTACAGTGCCATTCCTAAAGAAAAAATCAAGAAATTGCTCGAAGAAAACGGGCTTGAGTTGATTTATATGTACAAAGATTATATGGAAAAAGGCACCGACCGAGGATTGGTGGTTTTAGCCCAAAAACGATAAAATTATGATACGCAATGGATAAATGGCTAACAGATTTTGAGTATCGTATTGATATTGGCTGGCAAATCTTCGCACTGGCTGCTTACGTAGCTGCACTAATTACCTTATTAACAGTGGGTTATCAAGCCATAAGAGCAGCTTTGATGAACCCAGTGAAAAGTCTAAAATCGGAGTACATTATAAGAGATTTGCTAAATCCATGTCGAGAATATTTGAATATGAAACATCAACATGAGCTAAGCCAATACCTTTTTGATATTTTGACCAAAGCCCACGAACATAATCATAAATGAAGCCTTCTTCGATGCCATAATCGTTTTCCTCAATTAAGCGAATGATTTTTTTGAGGTCATTATTCAAACCATTGGGGTGGCAAATTTCAATGATGATAGGTGTGCGAAATGTTTCATTATCATAAAGCATGATGTCAGGAACTGGACTTGCTTGACCTTCATCAATTTGAGTTTCGGGCAAAGGTTCAAGCGATATTTCGTGTTGGTGGTAAAACAGATGACCCAAACTTGCTGTCAATTTACTAATGATTCGCTGATGTGCTTTGGGTGCATTAATGCCCATTTCTAAAAGTGTTTCAGGATAGTACATAATGAAATTGTTTTTTCAAAGTTACTAAAAAATTAACTAAATGCTAAAAAACTACTTAAAAATAGCCCTACGAAACCTCTGGAAAAACAAGCTTTTTTCCTTTATCAATATCATGGGTTTGGGCTTGGCTATTCCGTTTGCCCTCATGGCTTTGATGCAGCTACAAGGCTCTTTTGAGTTTGATAATTTTCACCCAAATTCTGATAAAATTTTCAGAATCATTACCGACGAAAAAAGCAACGAAAAAGGTGTGTCGCATTATGCTTCATCGCCTTATTTATTGGCCGATAATTTGCGAAATAACTATACTTCGGTCGAAAAAGCCACCAAAGTTGTGCGTCAATTTGGCTGGGAATTAAATAATCGACTGAAAAATATTCATGTAAACACGATTTATGTCGAACCAACTTTTTTTGAAATATTCGGTTTTCGCTTAGCCAAAGGTTCTATTCCTACCGAACCTAATAGCTTGATTTTGAGCCACGAAACTTCCCAAAAGTTTTTTAATGATGCCAATCCAATCGGGCAATTCCTGACACACCCAACTTATGGTTCATTTAAGATTACAGGTGTTTTAAAGCCATTCAAAAGGGGTACCCAGTTTCGTAGCGATGTGATGGTATCAATGGCTACTTACGAGAAATTCAATGCCGACCAACTAAAACCAAGTTCATGGGCAAAATTAGAAACCCACACATTCGTAAAACTTGCCCCTAATGCCCAACCGCAAGCACTCGATTTGGCTTTGGTAGAAATCTCGAAGAAATCCAATACTTTTCTTTCAGCGGCCAAAAAGACCAATAGTTTCCGGAAGCAAGCTTTAGTCGATGTTTCTCCCAACACCGAAGACCTACGCTACAACCCTTATGTAGAAGATTTGCAGGATATTTACTTCAATTTTACGATTCCGTTCATGATTTTGCTTTTGGCGGGTTTCAATTATACTAATCTTACGTTGGCAAGGTCGTTGAGTCGCTCGAAAGAAGTGGGCGTGCGTAAAGTTATGGGAGCTTTGCGAAGCCAAATAATACTCCAATTTATTGCCGAGGCAATCCTGATTGCCTTTTTCTCACTCTTAGTTGGGGTTGTAATATTACAAATCCTGAAATCATCTATTCATATCAGTTGGGTAACTTGGGAAGTAGAAAACCAAACGCTTATTTGGTGTGCTTTTATAGTCTTTACGTTGTTTGTGGGTGTTTTGGCGGGCAGTTTGCCAGCTTGGATTTTATCAAGTTTTCAGCCTGTAAAAGTACTTAAAGGCAACATTTTGCCTGCAACATTTGGCAAAATTGGTTTTCGTAAAGTGTTGATAGTCATACAGTTTGTGGTATCGTTGGGCTTCATCTTTTTTATGGGTCATTTCTACAATCAGTTTAAGTACATGGCTACCGAAAACGATAATTTTAATCGAAAAGGCATTTTCAACATGTCACTTTCCGATAAAAACTATGCTCTGTTGGTAGATGAAATTGCGGCCAATAAAAATGTCGAAAAAATAGGAATGGTCTCTGTGCCTTTTGGCGGAATCTCGACCGAATATGCCATTAAATCAAAACCCAAAGACGAAAACATAGCTTCGTATTATTATGCTGCCGATGCCAATTTTATTGACAACATGCAATTAACGATTTTGGCAGGAAACAATTTGCCAGTTTCTAAGTCCGACTCGGCCACTAACTTTGTTTTGCTCAATGAGCGTGCCGTCGAAAGGTTGCGTTTAGGTACACCACAAGAGGCCATTGGCAAAGCTATTTTCTTGAATAATTCGGCTACTGCATCGCAAATTGTGGGGGTTGTCAAAGATTTCTGTCATTTCAATTATCAATTTGAAAAACAACCTGTAGTTTTTCAATATAATCCTGCTCAGTTTGCTGTAATGGCAATCAGAACCAATGCTAAGGCCCCCAAAGAAACATTTCTGGCCGAAATGCAAAGCATTTGGAAGAAACACTATCCTTATCAGCAAATGGGTTATTCGTGGTTTGAACAAGACCTTTACGAACGCTATTACCCCGCCGAAGATATGAAAATGATGGGCATGGCAGCACTTGTAATAATTGTCATTGCTGTAATGGGTTTGCTGGGAATGGTTACGTATAGCACCGAAAAACGTATCAAAGAAATCGGAATTCGTAAGGTAATGGGAGCATCGGTTTGGGAAATTGTGAAAATTTTGTCGTGGAGTTTTATGAAATTGCTCATTTGGGCGGGTGTTATAGCCATTCCGATTGGCCTTGCCGAAAACTGGGCTCTGGATAATTTATTTACTTATTACGCTGGGCTGAATGTTGGTTTGATGGGCGTATTTTTCATCTCAGTTTTTATTGTTGCCACTTTCACAATTGGCTACTATGCCATTCGAGCAGCCAACTTAAATCCTGTAAATAGTTTGAGGTCGGAGTAGGGGTGGTTTGATTTAATTTCAATGCAGAATTGGTTTGCCATAAAAAAAGCGAAGCAATTCTGCATTTTTTTATGGCATAGAATCCCATTTTTTGCTTATTTCAATTTAAAATATTTACCTAATTTTCGTCGTTTCATTATCAAGCGGATATATAATATTTTAAGCATGCTTGACTTTGGGCATAGTTTTTGATCAATTCAGCATATATTAAAAAAGCCTCCCAAAAACTATTTATTAATCACGAATTTTCAACTTTATGGACATACTTGGACTCATCAAAGACAAATTGACTGATTCTGTCATAGAGAAAGTTAGTAACTTTTTAGGCGAACACCCAGAAAATATTGGCTCAGCGTTAAATGGTGCTGTACCGATTGTATTGGGTGGAATCATGCGGAATGCTTCTAACGACGAAGAAACAGGAAAAGTGATGGATGTCTTGAAAGATGGTGGTCACACAGGGGAAATCCTTGATGATTTACCCAACTTATTAGGGAATTTTGATAAAACGCAACTGTTAATTACGATTGGCTCTAATATTTTTAATCATTTTGCAGGAAGTAAAGGTAATTCTATTGTAGAAAAATTATCAATACTAACTGGTATTCGCAAAACTTCGGCATCTTCGTTGGTAGGTTTGGCCGCTCCCTTGGTTTTGGGGGCTTTGGGTAAAGTTGTCAATAAGGAAGGTCTTGGGGTTTCGGGATTATCAAGACTCTTGGTCGATCAGCGGGAGTCTGTTTTTGGAGCTTTACCTCCGGCTATTGCCAATCAACTTAATTTCAAGAGCTCAGATCCAGCAGTCAAGCCACAAACCGATGAAAAAATAAAAGAAACAAAAAAAGAGCCGACCGACAACCAAGGTATTTTATCTTGGATTCCGTGGGTATTAGTTGGATTGGTATTCTTGGCAGGGTTGGCCTACTTCTGGAAATACCGTAAGACCGTAAAGCCTGCCGAACCAACGGCCGAGGTTGGTGTTCTGCCCAAACAAGATTCAACATTCTCTGATAATGGCACTCCATCTGTAAGTAGTCCGGCTGATACAGTCAGCGGTTTTTCGGATACTGAGTCTAAACCTTTTGGCCAAGAAACAAATACAACCAAAGAAGATCCGATAAATGGAGAAAAGGTAGAAGATTCTAAGCCCCTCGACAAAAAAAATGAAGAACTGGGCAAAGATGAAAAGAAGATAACTTTTGATAATATATTTGCAAATCAACCAATTGAGGAGCAGTTGAAAAATACCAAAGCTTGGATTTCGTTGAATACTAATTTTAAGAATAATAGTGCAGAAATAAGCTCAAAAGGTGATTTAGATGCAGTAGTGAAATACTTGAAAACTAATCGTAAAACAAAAATTACGATTGCTGGTGGCTCACAAAGCTCGAAAGGAACACTCGGTGAAGACCGTGCCTATGCCATCAGAGAAGTTTTGCTTGAAAGAGGCATAAGTGAGAGCCAAATTTCGATTCAGAGTTCATCAGTAAAAGATGTTGACTCGAAAGTTGTATTAAAAGTGAAATGATTTTTTCGTACGAACGTCCAATCTGGACGTTCGATAGTATATTCAACGATATTTCAATGTCGGCAAGGTTCTCAAAACCTTGCCGACGTTTTTTATGGTAGTTTTAAGCCGCCAATTCTTTCAATGCAGCTACAAACTTATCTAATTCGGCGGTCGAAGTATAAACATTTGGCGTAATTCGGCAGCCTTGCACATTGGCATAATCAATAGCTACCGTCCAAATTTTATATTTATCCAGGAGTGTTTTTGCTAAATCACCGGGCTTGATGGTCTTGATTCCTACATTTGCAATGCCACAAGCACGCTTCGCATCGGCTGGAGTATTCAGCACAATATTTGGTATATTTCGCACTTGTTTTGTCCAATATTCTTGCAGATAACGCAACCTTGCTTCTTTGCGTTCGATACCAATCTTTTGGTGAAAATCAATGGCGTGGCTTATCGTGAGATCAGTATGTACAGGGTGCGTACCCGTATGATTCAGTTTCCTAATATCATCATCCTGATAACCCATATCGCCAAACATTTGCCAAAGTTTGCTGATTTTATCTTTTTTTACGTACAAAAGTCCGGCACCGAGTGGCACACTGAGCCATTTGTGCAGGCTACTTCCGTAATAATCACAGCCTAAATCGCTGATTTTATATTCAATGTGTGCCAAGGCATGAGCTCCATCAACCATCACATCCACACCTTTGGCATGAGCCATATCACAGATTTTTCGGATTGGTAAAATATGCCCCGTAATATTTATCATGTGGCAAACCATCAGTAGGCGAGTTTTCGGCGTAATGGCTTTTTCGTAGATTTCTACAATTTCCTCGTCAGATTTTGGATGATTCGGAATCGACACAATTTTATTCACAATGCCATATCGACGTGCTTGTAGCTTAAACATATCGAGCATTGCACCGTAATCTTGCATGGCCATCACGGCCTCATCACCTGCTTTCCAGTCGTATCCTGCTATCACCGTATCGAGCGATTCGGTCGTGTTTCTGGTAATTATCAATTCTTCTACCGAACATCCCGCCAGAGCCGCCAGTTTTTTGCGGGCTTCGGTTTTATCATCAAATTGTCGAGTACGCATATAATAGGATGCTTGAAAATTGATTTCTCGTACATTGCCAATATATGCTTCTAAGGTTTCTTGCGGAGCAAAAGAGTAATAACCGTTTTCGAGATTGATATAATCAGGCTTGATGCGGTAAGCTTTTCTGATTTCTGCCCAAAAATCTTCGTTTTGTGCCAGATTTTCGGGCATTTGTTGCCCAAATCTCGTCAGTGTTTTATCAAAGCTTTTTCCAAAAGAAGGCAAAGCAAGGCTCGAAGCAGTAAGGGTTTTGATGAATTGACGTTTGTTCATTGAAGTAGTTTTTAGTGTTTTAAGAGTTAGGGTTTATAAGAAACTATAAATTACTACCGTAGACCGTGGACTATCGACTATCGACCTTGGACTATTTAAGTGTCATGAAATACTTTTTTCGCTCATCACTCATTTTTTCAATGGCGTATCTGAGAGCTGTACGAGGGATTCTGCCAATATTTTGCTCTAAGAATGCCTCCACTGGTTCGTCTGCTCCCTTTTTCCAAGCTTCACGCAGCATCCAACCAACGGCTTTATGAATCAAATCGTGCTTGTGCGAAAGCAGAATTTCGGATATTCTGAGGGTGTCCAAAAACTGTTTTTTATTGATAAAATAGTGGGTAGCAATGATAGCAATACGCTGAGTCCAGAGGTGTTCGGTGCGAGCCATATCATATAAAACGCTTCGGTCTTTATCGAATAAATAAAACCCTACAACATCTCGGGCCGAGCAATCGACCAAATCCCAGTTATTTATTCTATACGCATTATCTAAATAAAAATCATAAATTTCGCTACGTTTCTCGGCTGTTTTGGCTTTTTTCATTTGTTCGACCAAAATTATCAAAGCGGCCATTCGATACTCATGAATTTCGCTATCCAATAATTCTTGTAATGCATCAAATTTCAACGAAACGTATTTCTTGCAAACTGCCCGTAAATCAGGATTTGTTACACCTATAAAAACATCGCCTTCGCCATATTGGCCTTTGCCAGTTTTGAAAAACCACGCAGAAGCTTCGGCTCGTTGGGGCGTAGCAATGGCCTGTAAGTCGTCAGTGATTGTTTGCATATTTGTTGTGGAACAAAGCTCCGATTTGTTCATTAAAGAAATAAAAAAGTTTTTTACTTTGAAGAAGAGAGCTAAAAATGTAGCTTAAAAATAAGGATTTTTTTGTGAATTATCACCGATAAAAATAAAGAAAGGCTATGGGTAAAGCTCCCATAGCCTTTTCTACTACTAAATCCACACAACTTTGAATCAAAAATAGAGACTTTAATTGAATTATGCAAGAGTTTATTAGTAAAAAAATAGATAATAGATAAAATTAATGCAATTTTTTGTTTATATTATACTATTATTGTCTTTGTTTAGCACAATAACTATTTTTTTTGATTAAAAAAAAGGCTTTTCAACTCGCTAAATAGTGCATAGATAATAATTTAGCTTTGCTTATTAGTTGCCAATTGGATTCAATAACTTTGAGAAAAATTTTATTAAATGAGTATTGATTCTCACCAACATTTTTGGGCTTTCGACCCTAACCGTGACTCGTGGATTACTGATGATATGTCGGTTATTCAGCGAAACTTTTACCCCGAAGATTTACAACCCACTTTACAGCAAAATGGCATTGAGGCTTGCGTAGCCGTACAAGCCGACCAAAGTTTAGCAGAAACAAGATTTCTACTCGATTTGGCCGCTAAAAATGATTTCGTAAAGGCAGTGGTGGGTTGGATTGACCTCCAAGCCGATGATATTGACGAACAACTAAGCGAATGGAAATCAGAGAAAAAACTGGCGGGTTTTAGGCACGTTTTGCAAGCCGAACCCGACACTGAGTATATGCTTCGTCCCAATTTTTTGCGTGGCATTTCGAAGCTAAAAAAATATGGGTTCACCTACGATGTTCTTATTTTTCCGAAACATTTGGCTACTGCCCAAAAATTTGTGGCTCAGTTTCCTGACCAGCCTTTTGTGCTTGACCATATCGCTAAGCCCTACATAAAAGCAGGTTTGATTGATGAATGGGAAAGAGATATCAGAGCTTTGGCAAGATTTGAAAACCTACAATGCAAAGTGTCGGGTATCATAACTGAAGCCGATTGGAAAAATTGGACTTATGAGCAAATAAAACCCTATTTAGAGGTGGTTTTTGATGCCTTCGGAACCGACAGGATCATGTTTGGCTCTGATTGGCCAGTATGCTTAGTTGCGGGCGAATACAGCCAAGTAAAGGAAATTATTGACACTTATACAAAAGGTTTTTCTGCTTCAGAAAAAGCCAAGGTTTTTGGCGAAAACGCAGCAAGGTTTTATGGAATTTCTGAATGATTGGTACATATTACTGAGAAATTAGATCTATTTAAAACACGCTAAGTAATGGTGAGAAGAAAATTGATAATATTTTTTCGCCACGGAGTTAATCAGAGTTTTAAAAAAACGGAGTTCTACAGCGTTTTCTTTTTTTCGTGAAACTCCGTGTTGTTCTTTACGTACCTCTGTGGCGACTGTCGATACGGTAAAATATTGTCAATTAAATAGTTTCTTATACTTGGCCACACTAGTCTTATAATTTCGTATGGGGGGGGCTATTTAATTGAGTCGAAAAATATTATGTCTTATCACTTTCACAAAAATGTAATTATCCGAAATCCACGAAATTCGTTTAACACCGATTTCGATGAAACTTTTTTTCTTGAAAAAATAAAGGAGGAATCCTTTTTAGAAGCAATTTATTTGGCTTCACCGAGCTTATACGAAGCCTGTATTCGATGGAAAGAAGGTAAAGTTTTGGATAAGAAGGAATTACAGAAAATACTTTTCTCACTCGCCAAATACGCATCACGCATGAGCAATCGTTGTACGCCATTTGGTTTGTTTGCGGGGGTATCGGTGGCTAAGTGGGGAGAAGAAACCAAGGCATATATAACAGCTAATCCTACTCGCTATACTCGCTTAGATATGCACTTCTTGTGTGCATTGGCACAAAGGCTTGCTTTGCTGCCATTAGTGCGGCAAAAGCTCACTTATTTTCCGAATAGTAGTATTTACTTTTTAAATGATGAGGTTCGATATATTGAATATTTATACAAAAACGGAACTCGAGTACATCAAATTAGTTCGGTAATTCAAAACGAGTACATTGACTTAGTAATCAAAGCAACAACCCATGGGTTATCTTTTACGAAACTCATAGACCTATTGGTAGGAGATGAAATAAGCTACGAAGATGCAAACAGTTTTATCAACGATCTGATTGATTCTCAATTATTGGTAAGTGAGCTCGACCCCGCAATCACCGGCGAAGAGTTTACTTATCAACTCATAGAAATCCTAGACCGAATCAATATTGATAACGACGAAACGATTAACTTTTACAGCAATTCTCTTAAAAATATCCAGCATAAACTAAGCAAGATTGATACACTGCCAAACAACAGCATAAAATCATACAAAGACATCATTGAATTAATCAGACCGCTCGGGGTTAGTTTTGAAGAAAATCATTTATTCCAGACCGATATGGTTATGGGCCTAGCAGAAGGGGCATCGGTCAGTGCCAAGCTACAACAAGATATTATTCAAACAATTGGGCAGATTGCTAATTTTAATGAAAAAAATATAAATACAAACCTAGATTCGTTTGCCAAACGTTTTTACGAACGCTACGAAGATCAAGAAATTTCGCTTCCAATTGCTCTGGATTCGGAGGTAGGTATCGGATACTTAGAAAAAAACACTTATGATTTCACACCACTCGTCGAAGGGATAGTTTTGCCAAATAAAGACAATGAAACCGCAATAAAATTAAGTAAAGTACAAGAATTGCTATTCAGAAAAATAAGAGAAGCCAATGAGCAAAAACTATACGAAATAGCGTTTGATGAAGCAGATTTACCAATCAAACAAACCGTTTGGAGTGAGTTGCCTCCATCGTTATCTGTTATGTTTCGCTTATTAAACGAAAACGAAATTTTATTGGAAAGTATCGGTGGTTCGAGTGCTGCTTACTTACTGGGTCGATTTGCACATGTCGATGTTCAGATCAAATCAATGGTTCGAGAGATAACCGCAGAAGAACAAAAGCACAATGAAGAGATAATTTTTGCCGAAATCATCCATCTTCCCGAAAGCCGCACAGGTAATATATTGCTACACCCTGCTTTCCGGAACTATGAAATTCCGTACTTAGCAAAATCTTCGCTTAGTGATGAACACCAGCTTAGAATTGATGACTTATTGGTTTCAGTAAGAAACGGCCAGATAGTTCTGAGGTCAAAACGCTTGAATAAAATCGTAGTTCCGAGATTAAGTAATGCTCATAACTATTCGTATCACTCGCTTCCGATTTATCAGTTTTT
Organism: Emticicia sp.; assembly: GCF_049241225.1. Taxonomy (NCBI): domain Bacteria; kingdom Pseudomonadati; phylum Bacteroidota; class Cytophagia; order Cytophagales; family Leadbetterellaceae; genus Emticicia; species Emticicia sp. Next base: position 19,643 of record NZ_JBMLRC010000206.1, on the reverse strand, counting down.
GTGTGAATTACAGCATCAAAATAAACTGACGAGTATCGGCTTTGACTGGGGTATCATTGCCAACCTATACACATTTTTACCTCGTGTACGTATCAAAAACGTAATTTTAGAAGTGGCTACTTGGAAATTCACTAAAAAAGATTTCGACTTCCTCAATTCATCGGAAAATGAAAACACAATGGTCGCTTTTAATCAATTTACTCAAAAATGGAATTTACCACGTTACTTTGTTTTGGCAGAAAGCGATAACGAATTATTGATTGATGCTGAGAATGAGTTATTGGTGGGTGCATTTATAGATACGATTAAAAATAGAGAAAAAATTACGCTAAAGGAAGTATTACTTCATAAAAACGAAGGAATTAAAAGTATTGATAATCAATTGTTTAGTAATCAGATAGTGGCGGCTTTGGTGGCCGATCAATCAAGTTTTTCTTCTAAGTTACCCCAAAAAGAGACTTTTGATATACAACGCACGTTTAGTTTAGGGTCTGAATGGCTTTATTTCAAGATTTATTGTGGCATAAAAACCGCCGATAAAATTTTGCTGGAAACAATTGAGCCAATAGTTACAGAGGCTGAGGCAAAAAAACTAATTGATCAATGGTTTTTTATTCGTTACGATGACCCACATTTTCATTTGCGTGTACGTTTTCACCTGACAGACATAAATCGTATCGGTGAATTATTACAGATTTATCACCAGAAAATGAGTCAGATGGAGGCAAATGGGCTTGTTTGGAAAATGCAAGCAGATACCTACCAGAGAGAAGTAGAGCGATACGGAAATAATGCTATCACACTCGCAGAGGGTATATTTTGTGTAGATAGTGCCGCGGTTTTTAAGTTTTTATCCGCAACCATTGGTGATGAACGAGAGCAGCTCCGTTGGATTTTTGCTCTAAAGGCCATTGATAGATTACTTGATTCTTTCGGGTATGAAGCCGAGCAGAAAATAAATTTAATTGCTGCTTTGAAAGAAGGTTTTGCTACAGAATTTGGTATGGAGCAGGGTCTTAAATCTCAGTTAGATAAACGTTATCGAGAATATCGTCAGGCTATTGTATCTTTCGATAATGAATACTCAGAATTATTGAATATTCTAGAAGAAAGAAAAGAAAAAATTGCTCCAATTGCGGTAAATATCTTAGGTCTGAAGGCCAATGATACCCTTCAGGTTGATCTCAATAATCTACTCAGTAGTTACATTCACATGACTGTCAATCGCTTAATAAGCTCTAACCAGCGTTTGCATGAGCTGGTGATATATGATTTTCTTTACAGACAATACTTATCAGATTTAGCTCGAAAGAAAAGCCACGCTAAAAAAAGGGTATAATACTCAAAAATAGTTGGTAAAATGTATGATTATTAAATGTAAGTTGCTAATAATCAGCTGTTTGTATTGTGTTTTTTAAAGAGGCGGTCTCAAAAGTTTTCTTCACAAAAGAATATTTGGATAGCATTTGACCGAGCGTCGGCCGCCTCACCCTCTCAATCTTCTTCCCCTCGCAGGAGAGGGAGATTGAGAGGGTGAAGTGATTTGCAGCATATTATTTGGTTGATTTTACTTTTAAGACAGCCTCTTTTTGGTATCATGAAAATAGAAAAAAAGCGATGCTGGGCCTGTTAATCTTTAGAAATTATTAGCCCCTGCTCCTGAAGGATGTATCACCATTAATTTTTGCGAGTAATCTACTTAGAGTTGAGCATGTTTTTCTTGAATCTTTCTAAAACCAAAGTACGAAATTTATCTCCCAGCGGAATTCTGGGGAAGCCTTTCAAAATTATTTCATTACCATCAATAGCTTTGATTGCATTTATAGAAACGATGTAGGAGCGATGTACTCTTATAAATTCGTTGTTTGGTATTTTTTTTTCTATATCGCCGATGCCAATATAAGTAACTACCTTGCTATTGTCGGTCAGAAAAATAGAAATATAATTGAGCATACCTTCTATATAGACAATTTGGTCGAACTCTACCTTTTGAAGCTTGCCTTTATGCTCGGTTTTCAATAATAAAAACTCAAGTTCGGTGTTATTCTTTTCATTATCTACTTCTTTGTTGATGATATTAAAAACTTTCTCTACACCTTTCAAAAACCTTTCAAACGGAATGGGTTTCATTAAGTAATCTACTACAGGTGAGTGTTCGTAGCTATCGACAGCATATTGCGAGTAGGCGGTTGTCAGGATGACCTTCGATTTTATTGCCGATGTTTGAAGAAACTGCATACCTGTGAGCTTAGGCATTTGGATATCCAGAAAAATCAAATCAACTTCTTGCTGTTTCAAGAACGACATGGCATTGATCGGATTATCAAAGGTACCGACAACTTCTAAATACGGAATGTCACTGGCGTATTTGGCTAATAGATTAACGGCTGAAGGTTCATCATCGATGATGATACATGTAATCATAAATTTAAAAAGATAATTTGATAAAAGCTATAACATACAGACACAAAACATTTTGCAGCTTGACTTATAATTGTTTATCTTAATTAAATTTTGGGTACGTTTTTACTTACTTCAAAGGTAATTTTTTTATTCCATTTTTTATTAAAAAACAAGCGAAAATATCGGATAAAACACAATTAAACTTCAATAAAAAGTTCGACCGTGAAGGAATCTTCATTATCCAAAATTTTTAGTGAATGACGCTCTTTATACATTAGAGCTAATCGTTGTTTGGCATTAGTTAAACCAGTTTTTGTCGATGGCATTGGGGGCAGATTATTGGCTTTTTTATTGAAAATTTTAAAGTTAAAACTTGTTTCCGTGATGGTTGTTTCGATAGAAAGAGGGTACTTGTCATCATATAGGTCGCCGTATTTAAATGCATTGTCGACAAACGAAATCAGTATCAGAGGTGGGATGGATGTATAAGTAGCTAAAGACCTGCCCTCGGTAATCATGCTGATGTTAAGGGCATTATGAAATCTCATTTGCTGAATTTGAATAAAATTCTCTATGTGCTTTAGTTCACTTTCAATAGGAGTATGCTGCTGAGTGCTTGAAACTGTGGTTACGTATCGCATCATCTCGGATAGTGTCATCAGCGATTTGGCGAGTTTATCAGATACCATTACAGCTTCTGAATAAATAAAATTAAGTGTATTGAATAAGAAATGCGGGTTTATTTGGGCCTGTAAGAAAGCTAATTCGGCACTGATACGGGCTTTTTCTTGTAAAAAAACATCTTTTTGTAGTTTTGCTCTTTCTTTTTGAAGCGAAATAGAATGCAGAAAAAACCAATAACAATATGAATAAATGAGGTAGTTAAAAAACAACCAAATACTTTCGATGTAAAGCTTTTTGGGTTCTAGCCTATCAAAAAATATATCGGGTATTCCGAGTACATCAAAGAGATAAAATTTATAAAAATACCTTATAGCTACATAAATGAGGAGCATCGTAGCGGTGATAGATATAATTACCAAAAAACGCCTTTGTGGTATCAGAATCCTCAAAATATATGCATTGAGATAGAAAAAGGTAATGATGGGTAGATAGTTTAGGATTGTCCGCCAGATAAACTTACTATCTAAATAGCCTTCCAAAAAATACAGGAAATGGATGTAGATTAGGAAGGCTATCCAACACACAACATGAAACCCAATACGCTTTTTCATAGGTTTATCGAAGAACTTCATAAGATTAAATATGCTTAAAAACTCTATCGAAAGAGCTATTTAATATAGTAAAAAATGCTGTAAATATAATTTAATTTTTTGTTTCACCTCATTATTGCAGTTTTGGATCGAAATAAAACTTCCAACCTAGTTAAAAACACATAAGCAATGAAAAACTCAAACACTACTACCGCCAAGCTAGCATTCAAAAAATCAACAATTGTTAAATTTCATACACCGCAGTTTTTAACTGATAATAATCGTAGCAGTGCATTAAAGACAGTTGTATAGTTTTAACAATTTCGTGGTGAGGAAACTCACCACGAAAAATCATTTAGAAGAAATGAATTCCGTTGGGCAATATTATTTTTCGTATAGATTTCAACATACTCAAGCAGAAGAAGTTCTTGCGTATATATACGAACTGATGGATTCAGACGCTAAAAGCCTAACAAGCAAAGATTGGACTGAAATACTTACGGCCACACTTAGCATCAAACACGAAAATCCACAGAATACATACTTAAAAAAAATTGATGAAATACTTCTGAAAGTTGCAGTTGATAAAAGCCGTGAACACAAATTTTATTTTGCTGATGGAGTAGCTGCATTTCTCAACTATTTCAGTCGTAGCTGCCAAATAACAGGGCAAAAACAATTTTTATCCAAAATAATTGAGGAGCTTAAATGGCACGAATCCTTTATTGAGTATTACAGCGATAAATCAGATTTGAAAATTGATTTTACATTGATTAGTGGGTTAACGGGCTTACTCCTTGCCCTCTGCCATGTGAAAGAAATAGGAATTGACTCGTCATTTATAGATACAAACATACTTGAGGGTAGCCTATATATTTATAAAAATGGCTTAGAAATTGATACCGCTGAAAATCAGTTTTCGTTCTATCCGACGTATACTAACCCCAACAAAAATCAGGTATGGTTAGAAAACGTTTTAAATTTTACTCAAGGCGATTTAAACGAGGTGCTATTATTTTACAAAGTTGCCGATCTATTTTCTTTAGAAAAATATTATAAGGTAGCCAAAAATATAGGTTTTTTCACAACTACTCGAAAAACATACGAGCAAACCAAAATCAAGGACAGCTCTTTCTCGAAGGGTGCTGCCGGGCTTACAAATTATTATGGTAGTCTTTTCAAGATGACTAAGCAACCACAGTATTTGGTAGCCAAACTTTTTTGGGCGAAGCAAACGATTGAGTTCTTGAATAAAGAAATGGCCAAAGAATATTATAAAAGTAAAGAATTTGATTTGATGGATGGCTTGCTGGGTGTAATACTCACACTCGATGATTTGAATACATCCTCAGATCCTATATGGACTAGGTCTTTATTGCTTTAGTGTCATCTAATCATACTAATCTAAAAGTTTCAATTTATAATGAAAACAACAATTGCCATCGCAACACACCAACGATTATTATGTGAGTCGATAGGGTTTATCGCCGAAAACAAAAATTATGATGTAATCTGTCTGGAACAGGAAGGTAAGCGTGCTTTTCAAAAAATTAAGTGCCAACAGCCAGATATAGCATTGGTAGATTTGGATTTACCGCAGATGGGCGGGATCGAGATTTTGCAGGCAATACGCCAAGAGGCCTCCCAAACCAGATTTATTTTTTTTATTACTCAACCTGATACCCGAAAAGTATCGCAAGCCTTTAAGGTTTTTCCGCATGGTTTCTTACACATCAACGGTAGTATGATAGAAATGATGTATTGCATCAATGCTGTTAGGGAAGGGAAACCTTACTTTTCGGATAAAGTCTATGAAATATGCCAAGATTCAAACCTACGTGAGCAAGTTTTCTCGGAGCAGGTCGGGCTGTTAAGCCGCCGAGAAAAGGAGATTCTGCGGGAAGTAGCCAAAGATTTTTCAACCAAAGAAATCGCAGAGAAACTATTTATTTCTGAGAAAACCGTTGAAAACCATAAGACTCGGATAGGCGAAAAACTGAATCTTAAAGGACAAAAAGTTTTAAAAAGATTTGCTCAGAGTATTTCGGAATGGCTATAAAAGCATCACATATATTATTTCTTCAATCTCTAAAACAATTAAAACAATGGCAAACATTACAGAAAAACCAGAAGACTTAAAAGAATTAGTAAAAGCAAAAATCGACTCATTTGATGTCGAAGAATTAGAATCTCGTTTGGAAATGGAAGGTTGGGTAGATGTGAATATCATCTGCAATCCAACTCCAATGCCAGGAGACACCATTGCCTAAGTAAAATAGGTGTCTCAACGAGCCAAATGGGGGTTTTCTCCCACAAAAAGGAGAAAAATACACCCAACTAATTGAGATTTTTCCCACACAAAACTCACGAAAATAAGTCTCAATTTTGTCTCATTAAAATTATTATTTACACATTTTCAATTTCTAAACAATTAAAACAATGGCAAACATTACAGAACAACCACAGGACATCAAAGAATTAGTGAAAGCTAAGATTGACTCATTCACAGTTGAAGAGTTGGAGTCTCGTTTAGAAATGGAGGCGTGGATCGATGTTGATATTGCTTGTGTTCCAACCCCTCAGCCAGGAGATACCCTTGCATAAGATTGATATTTACGAGGTAAGTAGTCAATAATCGATAGTAAATATCATCGTAAAATATTTAATATCAGTGCTTTATAAGGGAAGTTGTCGATTTCGTTAAAACAACTATTTAAACAACTCTCAATTTTTCGTATCAAGATTATTATTTACATATTTTCAATTTCTAAACAATTAAAACAATGGCAAACGTTACAAACAACACTCAGGATCTCAAAGAATTAGTAAAAGCTAAGATTGATTCATTCGAAGTTGAAGAATTAGAGTCTCGCTTAGAAATGGAAGCATGGTTTGATGATGTTAACGTAGTATGCGAAAATAAGGCTGCCGCAGAAGTTTCTGCTGCATAATCAAACAGAATCAAGCAACTGTAAAGCTGGTAGGATTCAAATAGAAAGATATTTGGATATTATCAGCTTTGCTTTTTTTAAACAATAACCGCCTTAATTTACACTAAAATGAATACAAATAACCTTAGCTTTGATAAGGTGATTGGCCAAACCAAAAACCATTATCAGCAATATATCAATGGGCTACCCATTGCCGAAGATTTTAAGCCTTATCTTCTCGATGATAATTTTTTTGAGAATAATCCTTCCATGTATTTGATTTACCCTAAGCTTTTTGAAGAAAAATTCCCGATTTTTTCCGATGAAAAACTAACGCTCTTGTGCATTGCAGGGTATTTGTATTATCGGTCTGTTATCGAAAATGATACAACCCTCGATAATGATGAATTACTATCAAAAAACCAGATGTTTACGGTTGTAAGTAGCATTGCACAAGAAGAAAGTATTAAAGTTTTGAGTCATCTTTTCGGGCTTGACTCTCCATTCTGGAAATATTGGAATCTAAGAAAAGGCGAATATATGAAAGGCTTACGGATGGATAAAAAATATGCTACTTTTGCCCGCTCAACCAACGATTTGATTAATTTAGAAAAGTATGAGAAAAAAAATTTCGATACCGAGGTTAGTATCGAAGAATACGAAAAAATAGCTGATTATAAATCTGCCTTCGGAAAAGTAGCGATTGATGCCACCTACTTATTATCTGGACAAAACGACCAACAGGCACACCAGCAAATGTTGGCTTCTCATGCCTTGTTTTCGGTCGGTTTTCAGTTGATGGATGATATTCATGATTTGAAAAAAGACATCCGAAATTCACAGCTCAATTATGCTATTCAATGCCTCCGAAATTATTGCTCAAATAATCAGATTGAATTTCAGAACCGAGACCCCGAACAATTACATAAGTTTTTGTATATAAGTGGAGTTGCTTCCAGCCTTTTGGAATTAGCAATTAACTATTTTGATCGTGCTTTAGCTTGCATCGAACCGTACGGACTTGTACTATGGAAAAAAGTAATAGAAGATAAAAACACTGAAGCACAGAAGATTCTAAAAGAAGTAAATGTCTATAATAAACTCGTTGATCTGCGAGTTGAATTGCGGCATTCAAAACAAAAACATCCTAACTTAAATTTTACTTTTCATAAAAACACTACGCTTTGGCATAAAATAGCCAATGATGCCCTCAAAAACTTGTTGGATGAATGGCAAAAAGACTTTGGCGAAGTGAAGCATATCATGTATTTGAGTAAAGCTGAAGGTTTTACCGGCGACAATGAATATCACATCGGAGATGTTTTTCAGCGTGCTTTAATTGCGGAATCACTTGCCGAAGTAAATCCTTTTTTTGATGATCAACTCGATTTCGTTTTAGAAAATGAAGTAAATTATCTTTTGAGCAGGCGTATTGAGCATGGAGTCGGTGGTTGGAACTATTTCCCGAGTGTTCCAGAAATTGCTCCCGATGCCGATGATTTAGGGCAAATTATTCAGGTTTTTGTAAAATCTAACCATCTGAATATCGGAAAAGAACATTTTGAAACACCAATCAAGGTTTTATTATCTGATAATTATAAGCCGAATGGAGGTTTTGAGACCTGGATTGTACCCAAAAATGACCAGTCTTTATTACAGCAACTACAAGACCTTTTCAACGAAACTAAATGGGGAAAAGGACCCGATACAGAGGTGGTGGCAAATATGCTTCATGGACTACAACTGTTAGACGAGTCGGCTTACAGACAGCAGATCATTGCTGGATGTGAGTATCTGATTAATCAACAGGAATTGACTGGGTTTTGGAAAAGTAGATGGTATTACGGGCCATTCTACGGAACTTACGTAACCATCCGAGCATTGAGTTATGCAGGTTTGGGTGAGAAAAATATTCAGAAAGCAATTGATTTTATCCTTTCTTCGCAGAAATCGAACGGCGGTTGGGGCTTTATTGATGATAAGAGCGACCCGCTCTCTACTGCTTTGGCAATGCTTTCGCTGTGTTTTGAGAGGAATGACGATAAAGTGAAAAATGCTTTACAAAATGGGATTAACTATATTCAGGGTGTTCAGAAAGCCGATGGAACTTGGGCTGCCGTTAAGTTTATAGCTCCCAAAATGAATGAACCGTACAGCAGCACTACGCTTTCATCAAGTTTTATCTTGAAGGCGGTCGTTAATGCTTACCGAAAACTATTTAGCTAAAAATCTTTTAGCCTTACATTCTTTCAATTTTCAAAAGACTTACAATGGAAAATAACTATTTATCCTCATATCCAAAGCTGGCCGCCGCCGTTGAGTTTCATGTTTTCGATGAAAAAACGTTTTTGGTGCAGCAAACCCAGTTTAAAAACCAGCTACGAGTTGGAGGATTGATATATTTCATTTTGAAATTGGCAGACGGTAAAAGGAATATTGAAGAAATAACGAAAATAACCCAGCAAACTTTAGATGTAAACGTTAGTCAGTCTGAAATCTACGAAGCCATTTATCAAGAAAAAATGAAAAAATTAGGCTTCATCGAAAGTGATTTGGTTGTGACTCAAAAGTCAGGTAGCGATTATCTAAAACTCAACGTTATTTTATTGAAAGAGCAATGGATAAAAAAAATAAGTTGGATTTTTACCCCGCTTTTTACGCCAGCTTTCTTTTATACAATGGGCGTTTCATTACTGATATTTTTGGGGTTTTGTTTTTATTTCAATCAAAACGACATTCATCCGAGCAACATAATCAAACCTTCGACCTTATTGACGATTTATGGTTTCTTGATGGTAAGTACGTTTTTTCACGAAATGGGGCATTTGGCGGCTTGTCGGAAATTTGGGGCAAATCACGGCGGAATCGGTTTTGGTTTTTATTTACTTTCACCCGTTTTTTTTGCTGATGTAAGCGATGCTTGGAAACTCCGCTCTTCACAAAGAGTGATCATGGATTTAGCAGGAATTTACATGGAATTACTGTTTGCTACCGTCATGATGGCCGTGTACTTTATTACGAAAGATACCTTTATTATTAATCTGATTTTTTTCGTTTTGTTTCATACGATCATCAATATTAATCCTTTGCTGAGATATGACGGCTACTGGGCTATTTCTGATTTGCTCAATATCCCCAATTTAAGGCAAGAAGCAAACCTTAAACTCAAAAAGAGTTTTAACTGGCTTTTGCGAAAGGAAGAAACATTGCCCATCAAAAAAGGTATTGATATCTTTTTAGTAGTCTATTCGCTGATCAGTTGGGTATTTTTGGTTTTATTCTTATTGGGGGTAATGATTGGAAGTACATCTATGCTAATCAAGTATCCGTATAACTTATACCGTTACTTTGAATATATCATTACTTCATTTCCAGACGTATCTTTCGAATGGGTAAAAGCACGTACGATTGAGTTGTTTCTTCCGACAATGTTTTATTATTTAGTATGGCAACTCTCCAAGAAACATTTGCTCAATTGGAAAGAGCTTTTCAGATTATAATTGCCCGAAAATCTTGCAGTTAAATAACCGACCTGCACCTCTCATTTACAAAAATATTTAATTAAGGTTGGTATTTTAGGCTCTCAAAACCAGTGGTTTTGCAGAGCTTTTTTTATGTTTTTCCTGTAAAAACTTAAAGTCTGGTTCTCAATTGCTATTGCTTGCTTTACGATTAGTTTTTCAAAAAACCGATTCATATAGACAATCGGCCGATTGCTATAATTTATTTCAGATGACCCAAAAAAACGCACAAATTTGATTCATCAATCTAATCAAAAGATTTAATCCAAAAGCAAATGAGAAATTATAAGTTTTCGCATTATGTCATCATTTCTGAGCCAGTCAATCTTTCAGGAAAATGTATCTTGTTTTCTACTCGCTCAGGAAAAGAACTGCTTGTTACATCCGCCGTTCTGACGAGCCTCCAAACCAATATATTGGAGGTGATTCCAGAGCCTATTTTACAAAAGTTGATTGATTATAAATTTGTAGTACCTGCCGAAGAAGATGAACTTTTGGCGATTGTAAATGAAAATAAAAATTATATATCCAACAGCACGGTTTTGTATGAGATCATTCAGCCATCGGCTATGTGTCAGTTGGGTTGTTATTATTGCGGGCAAAAGCACACAAAAGATTATGTTACAACCGATTTACAGAACCGAATCATCGCACGCATCAGAATGAAGGCAGCGGCTGGAAATTACAAAATGCTAAGCATAGGTTGGTTTGGTGCAGAGCCTTTGATGGGACTCAGCCAAATGCGAGCACTCACACCACATCTGAAAGAAATAGCTAAAGAATTCGGAATGTCGTATTCGGCAACGGTAGTGACCAACGGCCTCAGCCTAAAAGAAAACGTTTTTGAAGAACTAACTCAGGAATTAGCGGTCAATAAAATAGAAGTGACTTTAGATGGAACTGCCGAGTTCCACGACCAGCACCGCTACACCAAAAATGGCGGAAAATCTTTTGATTTGATTTTTCAGAACTTACAGAGTATCGTAAAGAAGCCAAATTACAGAGATTATAAGTGTGATATTTCGATAAGATGCAATGTGGATGAAAAAAATGATGCGGGAGTTTCGCCACTTATCCAGCAAATAGCCGACGCAGGACTAAAAAATTTGGTGAGTTTTTATGCCGTTGGAGTCTATTCTTGGGGAAATGATGCCCATAAAAAATCTTTAAGTAAAGAAGAGTTTTCACAACGAGAACTCGAATGGAATGTCGAGATGATTTCGCTCGGTTATAACAAAACCAAGGGCATTCCACCCAGAAAAAAACAAGTTTGTTTTACGGTCTCAAAAACATCCGAAATGTATGATGCTTTCGGAAATATCTACGATTGCAGCGAAACATCGTATGTGCCAGCTTACGAAAAAGCCGATTATAAAGTAGGAAAATTGCAAAAAGACCATGAAAATTTAAACCTCAAACGAAGCAATCTCAACAACTGGAATGATACACTTCTGACCGACGAGTTTCCATGCCATACTTGCAAAATGTTGCCTGTTTGTGGTGGTGGATGCCCAAAATCTTGGCATGAAGATATGAGGGCGTGTCCGTCGGCAAAATTCAATATCAAAGATAAGCTATTGCTCAGATATATGATTCTTAAAAAACAGCAAAACGAAATTTCACAGATGGAAGAAACCATCAAGTTATACCCGCAAAAAAAATGGGTGAAAGATTTTAAAGACAAAATTTTTAATAAAATTGTAGAATTAGTATAATTTCAAAAACCGTCAAAACAATGAAAAACTCTCAAGACTCAACACTGCCTTTCTCAGAAAAAGAACTAAATCTCATCAGAAAAGATTTGGCCAATCATAAAAACAAACAATCAGCTCTCAGTCTGACTCAGCTCGAAGACCGCTCAGAGGTAAAAATTTGGTCTTTCTTTGGATTGTCAATTCCTGCTATTTTCTAAGAATATGGCTCAAGTGATATTAGTCGATGAAAAAGACCAAGTGCTTGGTTTTGAAGAAAAACTAAAGGCCCATCAAGAAGGTAAATTACACCGAGCGTTTTCGATTCTGATATTTGATGACGAAGGCAAAATGCTACTCCAAAAGCGAGCCTTGGGCAAATATCATTGTGCGGGCCTTTGGAGCAATGCTTGTTGTAGTCATCCATCTCCTAACGAAACGTTGGAAAAAGCTATTCACGGGCGACTTTTGTTTGAAATGGGTTTTGATTGCACGCTCAGTAAAAAGTTAAGCTTTATTTATAAAACTCAATTCGATAATGGTCTTATCGAACACGAATTCGACCATGTATTTACGGGCATTTTTTCAGGGACACCAAACTTTAATCCAGAAGAAGTATCTGATTATAAATGGATTACAATAGATAATCTCAGGCAAGACATCGTGAGTAATCCCCAAAATTTTACGGTATGGTTTACATTGATTTGTCAAAAACTAAATCTCATATAACTATAAAACGCTAATAAATCCACACAAAAAAGCCATAAAGTCAAATTTTTATTGAACGAAAATCTATCGAAAAGATGAAAAAAGAATTGACAAACGAAGAAAAGCAAGCCATTGAAAGAAAAATGGAAGGCTTCAAAATAGAAGAACTCGAACAACGAACCGAGTTTACATCATGGACAAAAGGAAAAGACCCAGAACTTGACGAAGAAATTGATAAAGTCTTAGATGAAAACGGTTTTCCTATTAATCAGACATAAAAAATCTTTTTTTAATCAGATACGGAAATGAAAGAAAAAAAACTTCCTGAAGAAAGTGATAATAGTTACGAAAATAAACTCGAAGCCTTTAAAATTGAAGAACTCGAACATAGAATAGAATTTAAGTCATGGCTTGATTCTGATGAAACAGTCAATTACTGTTGTCGAAATGGTTTTGAAGAATGTCCTGAGTTACATAAATAATAGTTATACGTTTCTAATCGAAAAAGATATGAAAGCAACGCCTAACATTTTGTCGAGTATCAACTGCCCTGATGACCTCAAAAAACTAAGAATTGAGCAACTTCCTCAATTATGTGATGAATTACGCCAATTTATTATTGATACTGTAGCCACGCATGGCGGGCATTTTGGGGCAAATCTCGGCACTGTTGAGCTGACGGTTGCTTTACATTATGTTTTCGATTTACCGCATGACAAACTTGTGTGGGATGTCGGGCATCAAGCATACGGGCATAAAATTCTGACTGGCAGACGAGATAATTTCCATTCGATTAGGCAGTTAAATGGTATTTCGGGGTTTCCGAAGAGAGACGAAAGTATCTACGATGACTTCGGAACTGGACATTCTTCTACTTCTATTTCGGCCGCTTTGGGGATGTCGGTGGCTTCCAAGCATAAAAACGAAAACCGTCAGCACATTGCCGTAATCGGAGATGGAGCTTTGACCGCTGGACTGGCCTTTGAGGCCTTAAACCAAGTTGGCGATATTGATAATAATGTTTTAATAGTTTTCAATGATAATTCGATTTCAATCGATAGCAATGTTGGTGCTCTAAAAAAGCATTTTCAATACCTTACCGAATCCAAAGAAATCATCAGAATGCTCGCCTTAAAGCATGATACGATTTTTGATGTGATGAGTATTCCGTATGATGGCCCAGTTGATGGGCATAATGTGGGTGAGTTGGTGAAAAAATTTAGAGAATTAAAAAAAATACAAGGCCCAAAGGTGCTGCATTGTGCTACGGTAAAAGGAAAAGGCTATCAATTGGCCGAAAAAGACCAGACTTTTTGGCACGCTCCTGGTAAATTCGACCCCAAAACGGGCGAACTCAAAAAATCGCTCGTTGTGTCACAAAAACCAATCAAATACCAAGATGTTTTTGGTAGAACCCTCGTAGAATTGGCCAGAGTAAATCCGCAAATAGTAGCCGTGACGCCAGCAATGCTATCGGGTTCTTCGCTCAATATCATGAAAGACATCATGGAAAAAAGGGTTTTTGATGTCGGTATCGCTGAGCAACACGCCGTTACGTTTTCGGCAGGACTGGCCACTCAAGGTCTTACCGTTTTTTGTAGTATCTATTCCAGTTTTATGCAAAGAGCTTACGACCAGGTTATTCATGATGTTTGTTTGCAGAAACTCCCCGTAATCTTTTGCCTTGACCGTGCCGGACTCGTCGGGGCCGACGGCCCAACGCATCATGGCATCTATGATCTGGCTTATATGAGGTGTATCCCAAATATTGTGGTTGCTGCACCAATGAATGAGCAAGAGCTACGAAACATGATGTATACGTTTCAATTGCCCGAATTTCAACAAAAGGGACTTGCGTTTTCAATCAGGTATCCGAGAGGCGAGGGCGTGATGATCAATTGGGAAACCCCTTTCGATATAATTGAAATCGGAAAAGGAAGAAAGATAAAATCAGGGTATGATTTAGCGATACTTTCAGTCGGGCAAATCGGAAATGTGGTGGTTGATGCTTGCGAAGCATTAGAAAAGCAGGGAATAAGTGCGGCTCACTATGATATGCGTTTTGTGAAACCATTAGACCAAGAAATGCTACAAGAGGTTTTCGAAAATTTCGATAAAATTATCACAATCGAAGATGGTTGTCTGAATGGTGGATTTGGTTCGGCAGTTTTAGAAACTATGATACAAATGGGCTACCGACACAACATCGAAAGATTAGGGATTTCGGATGAAGTTGTGGAGCATGGTGAAACACATCAGCTATACGAACTCTGCGGAATTGATAAAAAAGCAATTATAAAATCGGCCGAAAAACTTACCAAAACATCTATTTTTCAATATTAAAGCTTATGAAAACACTTTCTACCCTCGAAATAGAGCCAGGTACGGTCAACCAATGGATTGAAGAAATCAGACTATATGAGCATCCTAAACACTCGGCAATTATCGGAGAAAGTGTTTTTGGAAGTATTTCCCACAACCTTATCAAAGAAAACCCAAACGCAGACTCAATGGTAATAAATGCCATCTCTGATAAATATTTTCAAGGTTTATTACTTACCCGAAAATACCGTCTTAAAGAGGCCTATCAACTATTTGAGCAGGCCGATACCGAACTGAACTTAAAACAACTTTTGCCTCAGTCCATCAATTTTATTAATTCTTTTGCACTTCCAGCAAAGGCGTATTTGTGCTATAAAATCAACGAGTTTCAGTTTGCAAAAAGCTATTTGATTGAAACCATCAAAGTAGATGAGGGTTTAGAAAACGATGGCTTTTCTATACTACACTACCATCGAATTCAGCAATTACACAACCTAAGCCGCATGAGTTTCAAGAAAAGCGAAAACCAAGAGGCTTTAGAGATTGCCAAGGAAATCATAGATTATTTGTGTTTGGGATATTCTCCCAAATTGATTGGACAATGGAATAGTGAGGTATTACACAAACATCCAATTTCGTTAAGGTCGGCAATGCTTTCAAACTGCAATTGAGTCTTTGCAAAGCCTGATAAATACATTCAAAATCCTTGAAATTTGGAAACAACTCTTCACAAAGTATTCTTTAAACTAAAAATTATTATGAAAAAACTTTTTTTAATGCTTTTGCTATTTTTCTTTTCAGAATATAGTCGAGCCGAAACAACAGGGGAGGAACTGCCATCGGGAAAAATCACAGGATTGACCCTTGATACAAAGGGTAATACGCTGATCTATACAAATGTTGTATTGCTTAATGCCAAAGATTCTACACTCGTAAAAGGTGCTATCGCCGACGACAAAGGCAATTTTACTTTCAATGAGGTAACGCAAGGAGAGTATATACTATGTGCAACTCAAATCGGATATAAAAAAACATACAGTAAGTCTTTTGTTATTAAGGCTGCTCAACAGCACCGTGAGGTTTTTAATCTTTCGGAAGATAGTCAGATTTTAAAGGAAGTGACGGTCACGGCTCAAAAACCTTTTATCGAACAACAACTCGACAAGATGGTTGTCAACATCAACAACAGCATAACGAATGCAGGAAACAATGCCCTTGAAGTATTAGAGAAGATTCCGGGCGTAACGATTGACAACGACAACCGATTGAATATTCAAGGAAAAAGCGGAGTTTTGATAATGATCGATGGAAGGCCTTCGCAGCTTTCAAAAAATGATTTAGGGAATTATCTGAGGGGATTTAACTCGGCAGATATTGAAAAAATTGAGGTCATCACTAACCCTTCTTCTAAATATGACGCCGCAGGAAACGCAGGGATTATCAATATTATTTTGAAGAAAAACGTTAATCATGGTATCAACGGTACCGCTGGAAGTTTTTTTAGACAAGGAATCTACAGTAGGTATGGTACAAATGCCAACATAAACATCAAACAAAAAAAATACGGCATTTATGCGGGTCATGTGTATTCTAATCGCAATGCTTACAGCCAATATGACATCGTTAGACGAATCAGCCAGCAGGAGAATATTTTATCCTTAAATCAAAACTACGAAACAGAATCACCCTATCGTTCTAATTCTGGAAGAGTAATTTTTGACTACTACCCCACACCAAAAACAACATTTAGTCTAACAGGATTTTTTATTTCAACTGTCGGAGATGTTATCGGTCAAAATACGACTATTTCTAGAACATCCGAAAAAGAGTCGTTTGTTTCCAAAAACATCACGGCATCAAATATTGGTGAAAAAATAAATAATTACGCAGTAAATGCTTATTTTAAAAAGACTTTCACTAAACCAGAGCAAGAACTCACGGCCCAATATGATAGAAATATTTTCAATCAAGCCGCCAACCAACTGTTTAATTCCGACTTTTTTGATGCCAATAACAATATAATCAGGAAAGATTTCTTGCTGGCAACCCTCCCCGCTGACGTGCTAATCAATTCTGCAAAAGTTGATTTTGTGAGCCCGATCGGAAAAAAAGGAAACCTCGAAACTGGCGTAAAATGGAGTAATGTATCGACCGATAATTTAATGCAGTTTTATAAAGATCCACAAAAAACACAAATTGATAACGATAGACTCAACGATTTTGAATACAATGAAACAGTAAATGCCGCATATATAAACTATAAGCAAGTATTTGCCCAAAAGTGGACACTTCAGACTGGACTACGTTTAGAACAAACACTCGGAAACGGACGTCAGGCAATGCCCCGTGATAGTGTGTTTAAGAGGTCATATCTAAATCTTTTTCCGACTCTTTATTTGCAACGAACCCTATCAGAGAAAGCCGTTATGAAATTGACCTACAATCGACGAATTGATAGACCAAACTATCAAGACCTTAATCCTTTTAGGTATTTTGTAGATGCTTTTACTTACAGAGAAGGAAATCCGTTTTTACGTCCGCAGTTTACAAATAAGGTTGAATTAAGCCACGTTTATCGATCTGCCCTGACTAATACTTTGAGCTATAGTGTTACGAATGACATTATTACACCCACTATTCGCCAGAATGATGCTCAATTGATTACGTATCAATCTACCGAGAACTTAGCTACGCAAAAAGTATTAGGCTTTACGAGTATTTTACCGATTCCATTGAAAAAATTTGGGGTCAGTATCAACTACATCAACGTCAGTCATAAATCTTTTGAGAGTGCTTTTCTAAACAATATTTTCACCCTCAAACGCACCACATTCACTTTCAATAGTATGAATAATATTACTCTACCCAAAAATTGGGGAGCAGAGCTAACAGGTTTTTATCAATCAAGAAGCTTCTTTGGGATACTTAACCTTGAACCAATTTGGGCAGTTTCGGCGGGTGTTCAGAAAAGCTTTTTGGATAAAAAAGCCACAGTAAAACTCAATGTTGCGGATATTTTTTGGTCAAGAATAAGTCGATTGAACCTGAAATACGAAAACCTTGATACTGAGGTCAGTAACCGCACTGACAGCCGAAGTGTAACGTTGAGCTTTAATTATAGTTTCGGCAGAAAGACAATAGCTAATCTCAACAGCCGACGCTCAGGGGTAGAAGATGAGAAAAAACGAGTAAAATTAGGGGAAGAAAAATAACTTTTAAAACTATATTACTATGAAAAATTTAATTATTGCCACTATCATTTTACTGATTTTGCAGCTATCGGCAGTAGCACAAGACAAAACACAAAAACTTTTTAATGAGCAAAAGTACGGCGAGCTACTTGCTCATTTGAAAGAATCGAAACAGAGTTCCAACGAAATTAATTATTGGTCGGCAAGAATTGCTATAAACCAAAATAAGTTTGATGAAGCCACCGATTTGCTTGAAAAATGCGTTGAAACCAATCCGAAAGAGTATAAATATCATTTTTGGTTGGGTACGTCTTATGCCCGACAAGCTACGCAAGGCAATGTATTTCAGAAGGGGCTGTTAGCTCCGAAAATTAGAAGCTCTTTCGAAAATGCCCTTGCACTTTCGCCCAATAGTATTGACGCAATGAAAGTTTTGGTTGAATTTTACCAACAAGCTCCTTCAATGATGGGAGGAAGCCCCGAGAAAGCAAAACAATTAGCTACCAGAATCAAACAGATTGATAAAGTATTGGGAGCCACTACCTTGGGTAATTTGTATGTTGCCGAAAAAGACTTACAGAGGGCAGAGGCTGAATTTATTGAGGCCGCTAATGTCGAACCGAATAATTTTAAGGTAGCTTTTCAGTTAGGCAATTTTTACATAAGAAATACACAATACAGTAAAGCTATCAGTGTATATGAGCAATTTTTGAAAACAAATCCAAAGAGCATGGCAGCCACTTATCAGATTGGCAAGATTGCTGCAATTTCGGGTACAAATCTAAATAAAGGAGAGATTTGTTTACAAAGCTATATCCGTACTCATAAACCTATTGGCGAAGACCCATCCATTGCATCGGCCATGATGCGTCTGGGGATGGTCTATGAAAAAAAGAATGAAATTGCAGAAGCAAAAAAATACTACGAATCTGCTCTTAAATTGGATAATAGTTTGAAAGAAGCAAAAGAAGCATTGGCCAAACTATAATAACAGAGTATATGAATGAGCTTGGTAGTTTGTACTATTGATTGTCTACATCACATAAAACAAACTCATAGATGTAAATGCTTTCAAACATATTATTGTATATAAAACTGTGTCAATGAGCAATTTAGCAGAAATGCTATTTTACTTTAAACACAGTTTTTTTTGTGATACATAAAGGGCTTTCTACTGCCGTGTCGATGGTTTCTATCTTGCAAGAAAGGGGTAAACAAAACTAAGAAATGGCATAATTTAGGGGTCTGGTTTGGAAATCTTAGAAAATTAGACAAGTTATTAGTTTCAAAGGTTTTGTAGAAATTATAAGTTATTATGTATCAAAGTTTAAGGTAAAAAGTATTAAAGCTCTTCGTGTTTCGATCAAAGATAAATCTTCTTTAGGCGTCTAATTTCTTCAAGGCTTGAATTAATATACTTTTTCAATCTGAAAATTTCCTTTCTGCGGCATATATCTGTATAATTGCATTAATATTCCAACCTTATACCATTACTTATTCAGTTGCCTCTCTATGAAAAACAAGTATTTTGTTCCTTTTGTATTGCTCACATCGTTGTTCTTTTTGTGGGGATTCGCCCATAATCTCAATCCGATTCTGATTCCACATCTCAAAAAAGCTTGTCAACTCACTGATTTTCAGTCGGCTTTGATTGATAGTGCGT
>NZ_JBMLRC010000205.1:0-2824 GCF_049241225.1 Emticicia sp. | reverse complement strand
AGATTTTGTTGGATGGTAATTGGCTGATTATGAAATCGTTTGGCATTTTGGTTTTAATAATATTTATGGTGCATTTTTTTGCAAATTAGTCATAAATGTGATTTAAGTAAGTACTGAGACAAAAGACACGAGACAAAAGATTCGAGATAAGTGATTTACTATCAATTATTTATGTCTTTTCAGATTGTTGATTTATTCTGTCCCATTACTTATTAGGATAAATATAATCGGATAATTTTGCACACAGCTAAATATCTGTTTATAAGCTCATTACATTGCTGTGGACTTGTTGACTATTGACCGTGGACTACTTATTATGTCACATTATTTTAAATCTCACGCCTGGGTATAACTGTTTGGTGCTTGGGCTAAAATAAAACTCAGGTTCGACCGATAAATGTTTCATTATTGGAAGAGTAGTTGAAAGTCTCCAAGTGTGCTTTGTGAAATAATTAGATTTATTGACTAAATAACCAAGCGAGATATTACCAACATTAGCAAATTTTGCCAAGCCATAATATTTCTTTCGAGGGTCGCTACTAAAAAAGCTAATTTGAGCATTAACGAAATTACTTGTACTTAGCTTGAAAGTATTATCTGATAAATTATTAAAGTGAAAGAATTGATTGGCACCTAAGCCAAAACCAATTCGACCTTTTGTAACAATGAGAGCATCAATACCCACTTCGGGGACAAATTTATCCCTTATCCAGCCTCCGCTTGTGTGAGCGGTAAGCGTAAATATTTGTGTTACTTGATAATTCCAGTAAAGTTGAGCGTTTGAAGTTGCGGCAATCGAAAGTGTATTGATAGGCATCATTGGCTTTTTCATCATGGCATCAAAACCTACTTTTGCTTTTATTTTATTGATATTTTTCTCTATTTCTTCTGTAACTTGCTTGTAATCAATATCTTCTACATCAGATAGATTATTGACGATAAATCCGTAACTTAATTGATACCCAATTCTTGGTTTGTTTTTGATAGTAACTTTTCCTTTATATTCATCGGGTAATTCTCCAAAAATTAGGTTAATTACTAAAGTATCTTTCATTGTTTTGAGTTTTACAAACTCGTTTCCGCCAATAATTCCGTAACGCTTTTCATTGGCTTGATGGATTTTCACAGTCAAACCTTCTTTAGGGTTTCTGAGGCTATATTTCCAGTTTTTATCATTAAGTCCATAATGATAAGTAACTGATTTTGAAGCCAGTTCATCGGTTTCTTCCTCGATTTCTTTATATTTCGATAAAGCTACTTTAACAAGCGAATCAAGATTGTATTTAGCTGATTGGAGCAAAAGAGGGGTGACGTTAGTCACAACGTAGGCTTTTGCATTATTTTTAAGTTGTATCTCTATTGCCTGATTCCATTTTTGGTCGTGGTTGATAGTTTGGGCAAAAAGGCTTCCACTAACGCTTCCGATAAGCGTTAAAATTAATAATAGCTTTTTCATAAAATGTAAATTTGTTAGTTTGAAATATTTGCGAGTGCGTAAGGAATAACTAGGGTTTGATTTTTAATAATATTCTGAATATCGGTTTGTACGTAGAATATTTTAGGTTTCATAAACACCTCAGATGTTTGTGCTTGGTATTCACTGATGTGCATAACTCTCATTTTTGTAGTTGCCATTTTTTTGGAAATTTGTGGTAATTCTATTGCCTTAAAAACAACTTCTGGAGTTTCGATAGAAAAGTTTTTATGGTTTTCAATTTGTTGAACATTTAATTGAAGACGCTCTTCTTTTACTGTTTTTTTCTTGTATCTGTTATAGATAGCTTGTTCACTATCAGTTGCTTTTGTTATTTTTTGAAAATCTTCTTTACTCAATAATGGCACGCTGCTAACTTCTATTGGTGGTGTTTCTATACTGCTATTTCCCTGAATTTTATTTTTATTATTTAGCCAAAAACTGCCACCGAGTAAAAGAATTAAACATGCTGCGGTAGCAATTCTTCGCCATATCAAAACTCTTATTTTTGTTTTTTTGTCCAATTGGTCTTCGATTTTTGCCCAAATCAATTTATCGTTCACCTCAATATTTTCGTCGTGAAGCGAATTGATTTTGAATCGGGTTAAATCGTCAATATTTTCAAATTTTTTCTTCATTTTCTGATTCCTAATTCATTGATTAGTTTTTTCTGTAATAGCAATCTTGCTTTGTGTAATTGTGTCTTTGAAGTATTTTCGCTGATACCGAGCATTTTGGCTATTTCATTGTGTGGAAAACCCTCAATGGCATAAAGATTAAATACTGTCCGATAACCGTCGGGTAAATCTTTGATGAGTTCTAAAATTTGTTTTGCATCAATATTTTCATCCATGAAAACCTCATTGCTTAGGTCGAGTACTTCTGTTGAGTCGAGTGTCAGAAATGCACTCCGCCGCCGTAAACACATTAGCGACTGATTAATTGCAATTTGCTTCATCCAAACTTCAAACGAGTTAATTTCTTTATAGTCAAAGGTTTTTATCTTCTCGAAAATCTTCACGAATGCTTCGGATGTACAATCTTCAGCATCGCTTACATCACGAACATACCGCAAACTTAACCGATATAGTGTACCTAAATATCGGTTATAGAGTGCCTTTTGTGCAGTTCGATTGTTGTGTCTGCAACCATCAATGATTGTATTGAAATCCATATCGATTACAGAAATGCTGTTCGTGCAAAAAAGGTTGCCTGAGTTTTGAAAAAAATATTTGTATGGAAAATATAATTTTACATGTAGAGACAGGGCATTGCCCTGTCTCTACGGGTAGACAAAATGAATTATTTTCAACTCCCTTTCGTTGAAAAATTAAGTATAATTCACAAAAG
>NZ_JBMLRC010000204.1:0-2191 GCF_049241225.1 Emticicia sp. | reverse complement strand
ATTATGTCGATTTACCGAGCAATACCTATAAAGTTGGTTGGGTAAATTATTTTTCAAACAAACTTAACTTAAACTCTAAGTTACAGTTTATGAATCAAGAATTTTTTCATGAAGGCTTTTTAACGATGTCAATTAAGGAAGTTTTTGATGAAAATAATCCACGACATAATGATTGTGCCAGAACAATGTTTGATTTCTTCAAAGATAATAATATTGTAAAGGAGAGTGATTATTTTTAGTGTATGTCTTCAGTTCCCTCAGAGTCTCCCGACGGCACGTAGGAGACTCTGAGAGAGCGAGCGTGTAGTGGCGAGAAAGAGAGTAAAAAAACTCCCATAAATGTAGGAGACTCTGAAGGAACGAAAAATTGAGAAGCGATTATTAGACTTGGGTCTGATAATCGCTTTTTTGTTAGTAAAATTTCCACATCTAACTTTGAGTCACAATATCTTTGTCGCTGTTTTCAGCCATTTGGGCGTAATCGTAAGTAAAAAGTACAGAAAAAACGTAATTTTGTTATAGACAAAACTACATTCTAAACTTACAATGCTCAAAAACCTATTAACCTCCTTTCTTTTACTCAATACTCTCTTCTCTTTTGCTCAAAGTAAAAACGAAAAAGTGGAATATCGTATTCGTCGTGCTACTTCGCCTCTAAAAATTGATGGTATTGTCGATGAAAAAGCATGGGCTGATGCTCAACTTGCCACTGATTTTTATCAAGTATTACCGATGGATACAAGCTATGCAAAAGTGCGTACGGATGTAAAAATGACTTATGATGATAAAAATCTTTACGTAGTTTTTATTAATTACGATAAACTCCCTGGGCCATATATGGTGGAATCTTTGAAACGGGATTTCAATTTTGGAAAAAATGATAATAACTTGTTATTTCTTGATACTTTCGATGACCAAACGAATGGTTTTTCGTTCGGAGCAAATGCAATGGGGGCTCAGTGGGATGGATTAATGTTTAATGGAAGTAATATCAGCTTGACGTGGGAAAATAAATGGACTTCGGAGGTAAAATACGATGATGAAAAATGGGTTTGGGAATGTGCGATTCCATTTAAAACCCTTCGTTATAAAAAAGGAATCAAGCGTTGGGGAGTAAATTTTAGTCGTTTAGACCTCAAAACTACCGAAAAATCGGCTTGGGCTCCAGTTCCACGCCAATTTCCTACGGCTTCGTTGGCTTATGCTGCGTCGTTGATTTGGGACGAAGAGCCACCAACGGCTTCATCAAATATTTCAATCATACCGTATATCTTGGGTGGGGTAGCTCGGAATCACGAAAAGAAACTTCCGACCGATTATAGAGGAGATATTGGTTTTGATGCAAAAGTTGGACTTACATCATCATTAAATCTTGATTTAACCGTAAACCCAGATTTTTCGCAAGTTGAAGTTGACCAGCAGCAAACAAATCTCGACCGTTTTGAGTTATTTTTCCCAGAGAGAAGGCAGTTTTTCTTAGAAAATGGCGATTTATTTGCAAATTTTGGATATCAGACATTAAGGCCATTTTTTTCGAGAAGAATTGGTTTGAATACGCCAATTAAATTTGGAGCAAGAGTAAGCGGAAAACTCAACAAAGACTGGCGAGTCGGATTGATGAATATGCAAACGGGAAAAAGTGACGCCGTTTCAAACGCTCAAAATTTCGGAGTAATTGCTTTACAACGCAGGGTTTTTGCTCGCTCAAATATTGCAGTAATGTTTGTCAATAAGCAATTACTTGATTATCAATCGGTTGTTGATAAAGTGAACGTGAAAGAATACAACAGAAATTTGGCAATTGAGTATAATTTGCTTTCTCAAAACAATGCTTGGACGGGAAAACTGATGTATTTTAAGTCGTTTAGCCCAAATACTAAAAAAGACGACGGTGTTTTTGCTGGAAATATTCTTTATACAAACAAAAGACTTACTGCAGGAATTGAGTTTGAAAGTGTGGGAAGTAATTATACAGCCGAGGTCGGCTTTGTGCCACGTATCAACTACGGAAAGTTAAATCCGCAGTTGGGTTATTTATTCTTTCCAAAATCAAAGTATATTCTGAGTCATGGCCCAACAGCCATGTTTACACATTTTTTTACGAAAGATTTTTCAAGGGAAACCGAAAATGAGAAATTTATTGCTTACCGCATTAATTTCCGAAAAACCAATACTTTAATGGCTTGGGTGG
>NZ_JBMLRC010000203.1:8357-10781 GCF_049241225.1 Emticicia sp. | reverse complement strand
TGACTGGTAATGTACCGGGTTTGATTACCAATGCCAGTACTGGACTTCCAGGAGCAGAAGACCCACAGATTTTGATTCGTGGTCGTAGTTCTTGGAATAATTCCGAGCCATTGATTCTTGTGGATGGGGTTGAACGTCCGATGAATAGTGTGGATATTAGTTCAGTAGAAACCATTACAGTATTGAAAGATGCTTCGGCGACGGCGGTTTTTGGTTCGAGAGGGGCAAACGGTGTAATTTTAGTGACGACCAAGCGTGGACAAACAGGCAAAGCTTCTATCAGAGCTACCGTAAACACGATTGTGAAAGCACCATCGAAGCTCCCACAAAAATATGATTCTTTTGATGCCCTGAGCATCAGAAATGAAGCTATTGAATATGAATTAGCTGCTCGACCAGAAGGCTGGAGAAATATTACGCCGCAAGCTATCATCAATAAATATCGCTTTCCTGCAAACTTAGCAGAAGCTGAGCGTTATCCGAATGTCGACTGGGAAGAAGCTTTGTTTAAGCCTTATGCTATTTCAAACAATGCAAACTTGAATATCAGCGGTGGAACAAATCTGGTGAAATACTTCACCAGTGCCGATTTCTTGCAAGAAGCAGACTTATTTAAAATCTATGACAATAAACGTGGCTACGAACAAGGTTTTGGCTTCAATCGACTTAATGTTCGTAGTAATTTAGACTTCCAACTTTCGAAAAGCACTTTATTTAAAACTAATTTGTCGGGTTCGTATGCCGTTAGAAAAAGTCCGTGGGGCTTCACAGGTAGCCAGTATGGCCCGTGGATTGATGCCTATAGTGCTGCACCAGATTTATTCTTACCTAAATACTCGGATGGTTCGTGGGGTTTTTATGCACCAAACCAAGCAAGAGCTGAAAACTCTGCTTTGAGCCTTGCTATTGGCGGTATTCAGTACCAAACTACTGCTCGTATTACAACTGACTTTACATTGGAGCAAGATTTAGACCGTCTCGTGAAAGGTTTAAGAGTTGCTGGAACAGTTTCGCTGGATAATACATTCGTAGAATCGAACCGTGGTGTAAATGACCTTTTCAATGGCACACAACGCAAGTGGATTAACCCAGACAACGGTGTAGAAGTATATCAGCAGGCAGTTGATGGTATCACTGGTTTCGATTTTCAAGAGGGTATCAAGTGGACGCCAGCAGCAGGTAGTATTGGTGCAAGCCAAAGACGTTTGTTCTATCAGTTACAACTGAATTATAACAAAACTATTGCAGGTAAGCACAATATCACGGCAATGGGTTTGACAAACCGAAACGTTTTTGCCAGCGGTAATACCATTCCATCGTATCGTGAAGACTGGGTTTTTAGAACTACCTACAATTTCAACAATAAATATACCATCGAATATAACGGTGCTTACAATGGCTCTGAGCAGTTTGCCAAAGATTATCGTTTTGCGTTTTTCTCTTCGGGTGGTGCAAACTGGGTAATCTCGAACGAGAATTTCATGAAGCCAATAAAATTCATCAATTCATTGAAACTACGTATGTCGTATGGTCAAACAGGATTTGATAATTTGGGTGTAAGATGGCCTTATTTAGAGCAATGGGCTTACGGCGGAAGGTCGAGATTGGGTGTTACGAACGAAGCTGCTGAGCAAAGCCCGTACACGTGGTATTCGCAGGCAACCGTTGGAAACCCGACTGTTCAATGGGAAGAATCAGAGAAGTTTAACTTAGGTTTAGATTTTGAAATTCTTAGAGGTTTGGTAAAAGGTAAAGCCGATATTTTCCAAGATAATAGAAGTAAGATTTTATTGACAGGAAGAGCTGATGTGCCGAGCTATTTTGGTGCTGCTCCACCAGTGGCCAACTTAGGGGCTGTAAAATCGCAAGGGTATGAGGTAGAATTACATTTCAGTAAAAATGTTGGAAAATTCCGTTTGTGGTCAGACCTAAACATGACACATACCGAAAACAGAATCTTGGAACGTGCCACACCAGAATTGCTTCCTGATTATCAAAAACCAGAAGGAATGCAAATCGACCAGACGTATTCTTTCGTGAACAACGGAATTTATAATACTTGGGACCAGCTCTATGGTAGCACCATGCACAACGTAAATGATAATCAGAAACTCGTAGGTAATTATTATTTAGTAGATTATAACGCTGACGGTGTTATTGATTCACAAGATAGAATTCCTTATGGACACACAGGTTGGCCACAAAATACTTACAACGCCACATTTGGTGTAGATTGGAAAGGTTTATCGGCTTTTGTTCAGCTTTATGCCGTCAATAACGTTACTCGTCAAGTTGTATTCACAAGTTTGAGCGGTCAGAGCAATACTGTTTATTATGAAGGTGCGTACTGGTCGCCACAAAATCCAAGTGGTACACCGATTCCACGCTGGCTTACTACTCCATTCGGAGACTACCGAGGAACAC
>NZ_JBMLRC010000203.1:4256-8257 GCF_049241225.1 Emticicia sp. | reverse complement strand
GGTACACCGATTCCACGCTGGCTTACTACTCCATTCGGAGACTACCGAGGAACACAATACATGTTCGATGGCTCTTATGTTCGCTTAAAAAATGCCGAAATAGCTTATACTTTCACATCAGAACTCAGCAGAAAATTAGGGTTCAATAGCCTAAGAGTATATCTCAACGGTAATAACCTCTATGCTTGGAGCAAAATGCCAGACGATAGAGAGTCGAATTTTGCAGGAACAGGCTGGGCATCGCAAGGAGCTTATCCAACTGTAAAAAGATATAATTTGGGTTTAAACATAACTTTCTAATTAATAAAATCATGAAAAATAGAATAAAACTTTTAGCATTAGTTTGTTCACTATCTTTTGGGGTTACTTCATGTTCAGACTTTTTAGACCGTGACCCTCAATCATTGGTATCTGACAAAGATGCCTTCAAAAACTTTGTTAATTTCCAAGGTTTCACCGAAGAACTCTACCATACTATTCCTGACTTTACCAATGGATATTGGACAAATTCGTTCAACTGGGGTGAAGACGAAATCCAATCAACGGCTCAGAATTTCCACTTTGGCGTGAAAATCGATAATGGAGATTTTTGGGGCTGGCAACGCAATTTCGATGGCTGGCAAGCAGGTTGGATGGACCGTAATAATAACCAAACCAACGACGACCGTTTCGCAAAATCGCTTTGGGGATTGGGCTGGTACGGTATCCGTAAAGCAAATTTAGGTTTAGCCAATCTCGATAAACTAACTGACGCTACTCAGGAAGAAAAAGACTTAATCAAAGGACAATTGTTATTTTTCCGTGGGTGGTATCACTTCATGTTCATGCAGTTTTTTGGTGGCTTACCTTACATTGATAAAGTATTGCCAGGTGATGAAAAACTTACCTTACCACGCCTAAAATACAGCGAATGTGCCGATAAAGCAGCCGCAGATTTTAGAGAAGCAGCCAATTTATTGCCAACCGATTGGGACAACACAACGGCTGGTAGAAGAACATTAGGTAAAAACCAATTGCGTATCAATAAAATTATGGCATTGGGTTATTTGGGTAAAAACTATCTGTGGGCGGGTAGTCCGTTGATGAACCAAGTTTCGGGTGGAAGCTCTTCATACAATGCCGATTATTGCAAAAAAGCAGCCGAAGCATTTGGCGAATTGCTTACTCTGACCGAAAGTGGAGCAGCTCCTCATAAATTGCTTCCTTTCTCACAATACTACACAAATTTCTATACAACTGGTCAAAACTGGCAAATTCCTGGTGGAACAGAAGCTATTTTCCGTGGGCCTTACTATGGTGCAAATAACTCAAACTGGGGAACAAGCAAGCAATATAGTCCATTGATTATCAGTGAAGGCGACGTGAAGTTTTTACCAACTTCTAACTACGTAAATAACTACGGAATGGCAAATGGAATGCCAATCAAGGACATTACTAAAGCCGACCCAGAGTCTGGTTATAACCCAGAGTTTCCGTGGAGAGGTCGTGACCCACGTTTTTACAACGACATCGTTTTTGATGGCGTAAGAATGGTCGCAGGAAGTATTCCAAATGCTGCCGAAGTAAATAACCGCCACGCAAATTTACATACAGGCGGCTCGTATCGTGATATTGCTACGGGTAGCCGCACAGGATATTTATTATTCAAATTTGTACCAAGAACCGCTAACAAATACGACCAAGGTTACAGCTACGATAAGAGTTTGAATATCAAAGTTCCGTACATGCGTTTGGCAGATATTTACTTGATGTATGCAGAAGCTGCCGCACAAGGATACGGTTCGGCTTTAGGAAAATCAAGCAATTATTCAAAAACATCGGTTGATGCTATCAACGTAATCAGAGAAAGAGCAGGTGTAAGCCCAGTAAATGCAAAATTCTTAGGTTCGTTGGATACCTACATGGAAGAAGTAAGACGTGAGCGTGCAGTAGAACTCTCGTTTGAGGGACACCGCTTCAACGACCTTCGCCGTTGGTTGCTAATTTCAAAAAGCCCTTACACACTCAAAAAATCAATCGAGTTTGACAGAGCCGCTCCGCTTGACCCTTCTAAAGACCCGAAAGACAACCGAGTATTGAATTTACGTGAAACCACCATCTTGGAGCGTAAATTTACCGAAAAACATAATTGGTTGCCTTTGAAGGTAAACGACGTGAATTTATACGTAGAGTTTGGTCAAAACCCTGGCTGGTAAAAGCGAGCCAAATCAAAAAATGAGATAAAAATTGATAAACGATTAAGCAATGAAGTTTATAAAAATAATGATATGCTTGTGTCTGATGTTGGCTTTTCCGAAAGCCAACATCATGGGGCAAAGCACTCCGATAATAAAGATTAATGCTACCGTGGTGGGTGCTGATAAGCAGCCTATCGGTGGAGCTGTGGTAAAAGGTTCGGACGAAAGTTCAAAATCAGTTACGACCGATGCCGCAGGTAAATTCTCGCTTGATGTACCCAAAAATGATGTAATTTCGATTGTTGCAAAAGGCTTTGTAAACAAATACGTTACGGCTACCGAGCAAGTAAAAGAAATTGCAATGACCATAGAATTCGAGAAAGAAAAAGTCCGAGTTGCTTTTCGTGACATGGATAAAAAAGATATTCTTGGCGGTATTTCGTCAGTAAATGTTCCAGAACTTCTTCAAAAAAACTACTTTACTTATTCATTGGCCGATATGGAAGCACTTATTCCAGGGTTTAATGGCAATAGTAATTGGGGTATGGGAAGTTATTTGTTTATGATTGATGGTGTACCTCGTGAAACAGGAAACGTAGCCCCAACCGAAATTGAGCAAATCGTATTTTTGAAAGGTGCAAATGCTGTTGCTCTTTACGGTAGCCGTGCCGCAAAAGGTGTGGTAAATATTATTACAAAAAGAGGAGTTGCTGGCAAAAACCGTTTCGACCTCCGAATCAATAATGGCGTAAATACACCGAAAGCAATGCCTCGCTATCTGGGTTCGGCCGAATATATGTCGCTTTACAACGAAGCACGTAGAAATGATGGTTTGACCAATCTTTATTCTGACTTAGATATTTACAATTATGCTTCGGGTACAAACAAATACCGCTACCCGAATATTGATTTTTATTCGCCAGAATACCTCAAAAGTTCTTACGGAAGTTATGATGCCACAGCCGAAATTTCGGGAGGAAACGAGCGTGTAAAATATTACACAAACTTAGGTTATGCAAAAACGAGTTCGCTTCTAAACTTTGGTGAAGCAAAAAACAATAATAGCTCTGACCGACTTAATTTTAGAGGAAATATTGATGTAAATCTCAACGAATACATTTCTTTCAATGCAGATGCAACTGCCATTTTCTTTACGGGTCGTGGTGTAAATGCTAATTTCTGGAATGCGGCCACAAACATTCGCCCAAATCGTTTTTCACCGTTGATTCCAATTGATTTAGTTGAGAAAGAAGATGCAGCTTCGCAGGTTCTCATTCAAAATAGCAATAACATCATAGATGGTAAGTTTTTATTGGGTGGAACGCAGTTAGACCAAACCAACCCACTCGCTACTATTTATTCGGGTGGAAATAATCAATACTCAAACCGTCAATTTCAGTTCAATACAGGCATAAAAGCTGATTTAAGAAATGTTTTGAAAGGCTTAACTTTCAAATCGGCCTTTGCGGTAGATTATGCCACCGAATATAGTTTATCGTATAACCATACTTATGCTACTTACGCTCCAACTTGGAATCGTTACAGTGGCACCGACCTCATAAGTACACTTACGGTTTATAACCAAGACTCACGCTCGGGAACTCAAAACGTTTCGGGCAACAGATACCGTCAGACGGTTGCTTTGTCAGGTCAATTAAACTATGATAGAACATTCAATTCAAATCATAATTTATCGGCTATTTTCTTAGTAAATGGCTTCCAACAATCAGAATCGGCCATTTATCACCGCACGAGCAATGCCAATTTAGGTTTCTTGGCAAGCTATAACTATAAGCAAAAATACTACGCCGATTTAAGTGCGGC
>NZ_JBMLRC010000203.1:0-4156 GCF_049241225.1 Emticicia sp. | reverse complement strand
GGTACGTTTTTCAAGAAATTCTTGACTTTGAATGGAACATTTTTCATGAATAAAATTTCAGGAAACATTCTTCAAGCTGCCGTTTTATTCCCAAGTTATTTTACGACTGGTTTCCCTGTTTCATCTTTCATTCCTTTTGTAAACTACAATGACGACAAGCGTGTAGGTTTTGATTTTGGAGCAAGCATGAACAGAAAATCAGGTAATGTAAATTGGACATTGGGTTTAAATGCAACGTATTATGAAGCGACAGCATCGAAACGTGCCGAATTATTTGAGAATTCGTACCAAAATCGTCAAGGAAAACCACTTGATGCCATGTGGGGCTTACAAAGTTTAGGTTTCTTCCAAACTAAAGAAGAAATCGTATCGTCGCCAACACAAACATTCGGACAAGTTAAACCTGGCGACATCAAGTATAAAGACCAAAACGGTGACGGTGTAATTGACACCCGTGACGAAGTTTACTTGGGTCGTGGTGGATGGTTTGGTTCGCCACTAACTTTTGGTTTGAATTTCACAGCACAATGGAAAAAACTTACATTTTTTGCGGTGGGAGTCGGTCGTTTTGGTGGAAATGCTATGCGTAACAACTCTTATTTTTGGATAGATGCTGAAGATAAATATTCGGAAGTAGTAAGAGATAGATGGACCGAAGAAACAAAAGCAACTGCCAAATTCCCAAGACTCACAACCTTGGTTAGCGATAATAACTTCCGCTCATCTGATTTTTGGATGTACAGAACCAACCGCTTTGACCTTAGTAAAGTACAAGTTTCTTACGATTTGAGTAATCTTTTAAAAATGAAGTCGCTTGTACGTGAATTGGGTGTGTATGTAAGTGGTTTTAACCTACTGACAGTTTCTGAAAACCGTGAATTAATGGAAATGAATGTTGGTTCGGCTCCGCAAACACGCATGTTTAATGTGGGAATAAAAGCTCTTTTCTAAACGCCCGAAAATATCAAATTTTGAATATCATGTTGTATATGAATAAAAGTATATTAAAAGTAATGGTTTGTGCGACGGTTCTATTGGCAGGATGCCAAGACTTAATCGAGCCAGCCATTGAAAACAACCGCCAATTAGACGCCAGTGCCTACATTCCGAGCGATTCGAGATTTCCGTACGGAATCTTGCTAAATGGTTATAACCGAATCCCGACAAACTCTTGGTCGTTTAATGATGTAGCTACTGATGATGCCGTGAGCAATGACCAAAATAACGGTTATTTGAAAATGGCCACTGGACAATGGACTGCGAACAACAACCCAGCCAATCAATGGACTAACTGTTTTGCGGGAATCCAGTACATGAATATTGCTTTGGGTGAAATTGACAAAGTTCAGTGGGTTGCTGACCCCGTAACCAATAAACTATTTGCTACTCGTATCAAGGGTGAGGCTTACGGTCTTCGTGCATTATTGATGTATCACCTCTTGCAAGCTCATGCAGGAAAAGGAGCTAACGGCCAAATGCTCGGTGTGCCTATTTTGCTGAAACCACAAACAACCTCTGACAATTACAACTTGCCAAGAGCAACATTTGATGAGTGCGTAAAGCAAATTTACCAAGATTTAGATAGTGCTGATGTAAAATTGCCATTAGATTATCGTGATATTGCTCTCGGACAAGCAGCACAAATACCAGCCAAATATGGAAAAGTAACGGTAGAGCAATATAACCGTGCTTTTGGTGTTACCTTCAGCGGTTTATTTACTGGTCGTATCGCCAAAGCAATTAAAGCACAAACGGCACTCTTGGCGGCAAGTCCTGCTTTCAATAGTGGTGCTGACAAATGGGCCGATGCAGCCAATGCAGCAGCAGCAGTATTAAACTTAAATGGTGGTTTAAGTGCCATACCGACCAACGCAGCCAGTGGCTTGACGTGGTATTCAAATACTGCCGAAATTGCAGCTTTGCGAGACGGAGCCAATCCACCCGAAATTCTTTGGCGTAATAACTGGTTAGAAAACCGAGACTTAGAGCAAGCAAACTTCCCTCCTACCCTTTTCGGAAATGGTCGTATCAATCCAACACAAAATTTGGTTGATGCCTTCCCGATGCTCAATGGTTATCCGATTAATAGTCCGCAAAGTGGTTACAATCCAAACGACCCTTACACCAACCGTGACCCACGCCTCAGAATGTTTATTTTGGTGAATGGTGCAACTGCTGGCGTAAACAATACGGCCATCAATACAACCGCAAATGGACCTACAAACGACGCACTCAATAAAGTTGAAACCTCAACTCGTACAGGTTATTATTTGAGAAAATTATTGCGTCAAGATGTAAACTTAAACCCAACATCGGCCAGCAATCAGCGTCGTTATAAGCCACATATCCGTTATACCGAAATTGCATTGGCTTATGCCGAAGCAGCCAATGAGGCTTATGGTCCAACTGGTACAGGTTCAAATACATATTCGGCTTATGATATCATCAGAGCGATTCGCAGAAGAGCGGGTATTGGCTTAACCAACAACGATGCTTATCTGGAAAGTGCCAAAGGCAACAAAGAAACCATGCGTCAGTTAATCCGTAACGAACGCCGTTTAGAACTTTGCTTTGAAGGTTTCAGATTCTGGGATTTACGCCGTTGGAACGCCGACCTTACCGAACCAGCCAAAGGCATGAGTATTCAGAATGGTGTTTACACAGTAATACCAGCTGTTCAAGACAGAATATTCAAGAGTCACATGAAATATGGACCAATTCCATATTCAGAAATCCTAAAATATTCGGCACTCGTGCAAAACGAAGGTTGGAACTAACATAATCAAGACAAAATTTTATATCAATATGAAGAGATTAGTTTATGTATCGGTATTGTTCCTGATTGGACTTGCCTCTTGCAACAAGGAAGTTGAGTTTCCTGACTTCAAAACTCAGAATGTATATTTTGCTTACCAGTATCCAGTAAGAACAATTACACTCGGAGAAGATGCCTTCGTAAATACCGATTTAGATAATGCCAAAAAATGCCAGATTTATGCCACTTTGGGCGGTGTTTATGAAAGCAGAAGCGATGTAGCCATTCAGGTTTCGGTTGATAAAACCCTCCTAAAAAATGGAATGTTGTTCGGGGCTGGTAGAGATGAAATTCTTGCTATGCCAGATAACTATTATTCGTTGGCGTCTAACAAAATTATCATTCCCAAAGGTGCTTTGGCGGGTGGAGTGGATGTGCAACTGACCGATGCGTTTTTTGCCGACCCAAAATCAATCAAAAATACCTACGTAATTCCGATGGCAATTACCCAAAGTGATGTAAATGCAATTCCTGCTCTTGCTGGCAAAAACTTTGTTTTGTATGCCATCAAATACATCAATCCTTGGCATGGCAATTACCTCCGTCGTGGAAACGATGTAGTTACTGGAGCCGTAAATCGCACGGTTGTTCGTCATGCACAATTCGTAGAAAACGATGAAGTAAACAAACTAACAACGAGGTCATTGACCGAACTCGAATTTCCTGTGGTGTTGAAAGACAAAGACAACAAAAACGTAAATGTGAATTTATTGATGAAGTTCGATAACGATGGAAAATGTACGGTTTCTTCTCTAACAAGTGGTGTAACTGCCTCTGGCAATGGTGCTTTTGTGAAAAAAGGAGAGAAAAAAAGTTGGGGAAATAAAGACCGTGATGCACTTTATTTGAAGTATGAAGTAAATGTGGCTGGAATGAAAGTAGCCACAACCGACACGCTCGTAATGCGTGACCGCACAGTAGCTTTCGAGACCTTCTCGCCAGTTGCAAAGTAATGTTTCATTGACCTATTGAATATTTTTTTATGAACAAATTATATAAATTATCACTCGGACTAACCGCCATTTTAGCGGCTTCGTGTGCCAAAATGGAGCCATTGCAATACACCGTTCCGAAACCCGAAAGTGTGGCAATGCAAGAAGAAATTGATAGCTATCCTGCACTAAAATCATACATTAATCGTACTGCACACCCAAACTTCAAATTGGGTGCAGCCCTTTCATTGGCCGACTACAACAATAAAGGCGTAATGTACCGACTGGCCAATAAAAATTTCGATGAAATTGTGTTAGGTTATGAAATGAAGCACGGTGGTGTTGTGCAATCGAATGGAAATTTGGCTCTTGATAATGTTTCAAGATTACTCGAAAATGCCAAAACCGC
>NZ_JBMLRC010000202.1:10626-18237 GCF_049241225.1 Emticicia sp. | reverse complement strand
GTTCGGCTGAGAGAGCTTGTGCATTATATTTTTTGCCTTGTGGCGAATTGGCTAAGAGGTTTCTGAAATTTCCTATTTTATGCAAAAAATTACTGTCAAGCATTACTTTTTTAACTTGATAAGCAGATTTATCTATAACAAAAAAATATAATTTCTGGGGTGTTAAATGATAAGAAATAATAGAAGTTGATTGGTCTATTGAGTTTTGAATTTGCTTAATTGTAGGTATATCCTGGTTATATTTCTCTTTTGCATAGAGAGGAAAATCAATATTTAGTTTTTTCTGAAACGCTTCGAGGGCAATATCTTTATCTGCAATCAAGCTTACAATACTATCTTTTTGCTTTGCATTAGTCACATTTGATATCGACCTAATCAATGCTGTGCGTTCTTTATCAAGATTATCTTCTTTTTTGCGTATAGAATCGGGCAGAAATTTCACCCTATTTTCAGCGTTCAAAAGAGCATCAAGTAAGATACTTGATTTTGTTCTTTCTTGCAGCTCAAAGCATTTTTGGCTATCAATATCCCACAATGCCTCTATACCTAAATCAAACGTTGACTTTACCTGACTTGCCAAAAATAATTTAGAAGATTCGCCCTCGTATCCGACTCTTATTTTGGTGGCAAGTGCCGATTGTAAACTAAAGATTTCAGATGCTAAGGTAAGGTATCTTTTGTCTTTTGTTTGTTTAAAAATTAAGACAGCTACTTTTGCCTTTTGGGTAAGAGCATCGTGCAACAATCTATCAACAATTCCACGGTTGAATGATGGATTCTTGAAAACATTATCTTCTTTAAAATCAAAATGAATAGCTTGAATAGCCTTTTGGGCATAGTCTATTGCTTTTTTTAGTTCATTTTGCAAAACTGCATTTTGACTCAATCTTACATAAGCAGTATTTTGCATCCAAGGTGTACGCCCAAGGTATGCTTTTTCACAAATTTCTATGCAGTGCTTATAGTTCTTTTCTGCATTATCATAATTTCCTTCTAAGATACAAACAATACCTTCTCTCAAAGCCAAATCATAAGCTAATTTATTATCAATGATTTTATGCTTTTTATAGTGATTTTTAGCTTTTTGGAGGTATTCACGCATTTCAAAAACCTTAGCTTCCGAAGTTGTTGCAGCGACATTTAAGATAAAATAAGCTTTGTCAATATCGTTTAATGCTTGGTTATACCCCAAAAGAAAATACTTTTTAGCAACTTCGTTGTTGTTTTGTATTTGATAATGCATACCCATTCCATTGTAGGCCTGATATTTTTCTGATACTGGAAGTTTTTCTATAATCTTAGAGGCTTTCTTAAAATACGGTTCACTTAATGCAAAATTTCCTTTTACGTCTTCGATGTATCCTCTAATTCTGAAATAATAATAAGCATTAGCTATATTTCCGATTCGAGGATTCTTCAGCAGTAATTTATCATTGAGTTCAGCGAAATATTCTGCCGAATCGGGTCTTGAAAAAAGTACATAATTATGATACAATAAAGAATAATGCTTAAAAAGTGCGGTGTCTTGAATTTTTGACTTTTTCCCAATAACAAAAGCCATCGAGTGCCTTAGCTCTTCAATGGCTTTTGTTCGTTCTTGTATTTCGGTATATGCCCATGCCTTTTTCCAACTATAATGCAAGTAATTTTCATACTGCTTCACCGAGCTATAATATTGATTAACAGACGAATACAATTCGGTAGCGGCAATATACTTACCGTTTTCGTATTTCTTATCAGCTTTTCTTATAAGCTCTCTTATATCTTGGGCAACGACTAAAAAGGGCAAAAGAATTATTAAAACTGCAATTTTCATGGATATGGGATTGATTTAGGGTCTCCTCCACCATCAAATTCTTCATCTAAACTCTCTTGTACAATATCTGGAACTATACTAAAATTAGTTCGCAAAACCATTGGATGATAACACCCAGCAGGAGCTAATGGACTAAAATAGTTGCCATTATAATCCATTTTTACTAAATGGTAGTGAAAAACAAATAATATAGGGCAACCTTTATATTTGAAATAAACGGAGTCATGAAGCAATTCATTATTTTGGTTTCTGGGAGTATGATTTGATAGCCCAAGTAAAAGATTACCATATTTTGGATTACCAATTTTTCCTCTTGTATTATATGCTGGTAGCTCAAAGCTATCAATTATATTTGATGCTAACTGATTACTTGGTTTATTGGTTGGTTGATGAATAGGATAAGCATCTGGTTGACACTCAAAACAATCAGTTTGTAGAAACTGAATGGTCTGTTGGCTCATGGCAGGCAATCCATTAAACTCATTTCGATTTACTGATTCAAAAATTTCGCAAGAAGCAGTAAAGTGCCAAATATCCTTATTATATCCAAAATCCTTACTGAATTCAACGATTGGGTAGGTAATTTTAAGAAACTTCTTTCCTGCAAACAATCCCTGCCTTACAGTTGTCGTGCCTTTATCAATTACTCTATTTCTGATTTTTGTGGGTGTAATCTCACTCTCCAGATACACATACATATTTCTTTCTAACTCGGTGGGTGTAATATTATTATTGATAACAGCTTCTAATTGAGCAATTGTAGCATCGGGTACAGGGAGTACCGAACTATAAAATACATAAACCACTATTTGTTGCGGAGTCTGACTAAAATAAGCGTTTGGCGTCTTAGTTTTTTTATCAATATAGAATAGTAAATCTTTGGTAGTACCAATATTGAATATGAGAGGTTCGGTAAATTCAATAAACCCGTGTGGATTTATTGGCGATATTACATCGTTTCTCGTTCCTACCCTACATTTCCCAGAAGTTGGCTTTGGAGCAGTAGGTGGTATAAATTTTGGTGAGCGTGGAGGTGCAATTGATTCTTTCATTTTATTCTAAGTTTAACAGTTTTTTTAGTCACATACGCCACAAGATAAAAAGTGTAACCATTACTCACAAAAAAAAGTGGTAGAAATATACTCGAAAGCATATTTCTACCACTCCTTTATAACTTTAGAAAGTATCAACCTTCATTTTCAAGTTCATTTCTTAAACCTTTTAGTCTATCTATATGCTTACCATACATATATTGGGTGTACCATCGCTGAATAAAATATCCAACTACGGTTGAGCCAATCATCATCGCAATCAAGATTTTTATATCAAAGATATAATTAGGGGTTTGACCTTTTTTTATAAGTTGGTAAAGTAAATAATATGCTAAACCAACCAAAGGCCACAAAAGCATATAAACCTTGAAATACATTTCCTTAAATTGTTCTAAATGATTGATGGAATCAGTAAGTTTTTCTCTTAAACTCTGCTTATCTGAAACGTAATTGTAAATTTTCTTGAGGTCTTTCCACAAAACTATCATAAGCATCATTGCAAGCATTGTAAAAGTAAGTGAAAAAATATAGTATTCGGTTGTTTTATAATAAAGCCCAGCCAGTAAAATGATTGGTAAGGTGATGCCAGAAACAATGAATTCGAGTTTTACACTCAGTTGTAGTTTTGAGAATACACTGTTCGATTTTTTTGATAAACTTTCCATAATTTGTTCTTTATTAAATTGTGTATAATTGTTATTGATTTCGTGAACTTCCTTCCAAAGTTCTTTCATTTTATTAAGCTCTTTCATAATTCTTGGTGGTTAATATATCTTTAATTTTCTCTTGTATTCTATGTAGCTTAACCCGCACATTATTTTGCGTAATACCCATTATTTCGGCAATTTGTTCGTTCGGATATTCTTCTAAATAAAGCATAATTACTGCCTTTTCTATCTCTGAAAGTTGCTTAATGGCAGCATACAAAAAAGCAGATTTTGCTTCATAAGACTCATCGTAATCATCAGCAGAAATATTAAGAATTGGCTCTGATACCGCTTCAAATTTAGGTTTCTTATAGCTTTTCCTTAATTGAGTGATGGCGGTATTTAGAGCAATTTGGTACATCCAAGAGCTTACCTTAGCATTTCCGCTAAACGTAGGCAATGCCTTCCAAAGTTGAAGGATAATCTCTTGATATAAATCTTTCTTATCATTATTATCTTGGCAATACATTGCACAAACTTTGTGAATGATGCCTTGATTGGTTTCAATAAGATTGATAAATTCTTTTTCAGCAAAGTTCATTTAAGTGCTTTTTGAAAAATAAGTCGTCAGAAGTTTATTAGAATTACACGAATTTGAAAATATTTTTTGCTATAAACTAAAAAAGACCTGAAAGATAGCCTTCCAAGTCTTTTTCTATACAATAGAAATCACCCTCACCCAAACACCGCCTCATATTCCTCGGGTTTGAAACCCATCGCCAAAATCTTGTCTGATTCTACAATTGGGCGTTTGATGACCGATGTTTTTTCGAGCATCAAAGCTATCGCCGAAGCGTTATCGGTGATTTTTGCTTTTTCTTCGTCAGTTAGTTTTTTGAATGTCGTACCTGCACGATTCACGAGTTTATCGTGCGGCACTTGCGTGAGCCATTCTTCGAGTTTGGCTTCGCTAATACCGAGCTTCTTGTAATCATGAAACTCGTAGGCTACGTTGTGGTCTTTGAGCCACGTAATAGCTTTTTTTACTGTATCACAGTTCGGGATTCCGTAAACTTTAAGCATTTCTAAGTCGGTTTGCGAGGTTTTTAAGAATTTTCATTTCGCCCAAATGTTCGGTTTCGTGGTTATAAAAAAACCAAAGTAAATCTTCATTCGTACGAGGGTTTGGGCCGATTTTTATAATCGATTCTTGTTGTAAATATTCATCCGAAGCTGTCGCAATTAGTGCATTTATTTGTTCGCCACGCTTCACAAAATGCTCAAGAATAAACGCTAAAGCAGGGTACGCTTCGTTCGGTTGTAAGACCGAATCTTTGCCGAATAGTTCTCTTTCGTTTTCGTAAACTTCCAATTTAGCCGTTGGATTTAAGATTTTGATAAGCGTATTTCGTACAGTTGTGATATGCCCCAAATTCCATAGAAAATTATTTACGGCATCATACGGGCGAAAAAGTACTTCTTCTTGCGAAAGTCCCTCAGCAAATTTCAATATCTTTTGAGTATTCAACGACAGTCCTTTTTGTAATTCTGTTAGCATAATAGGTGTTGTTTAGCGTTAGTTTAAAATAAAAAGAGTCGAATATCGTAGATTGATATTCGACTCTTAAAGCCAAACAGCATTTTATTAAATATTGTTCCCTTTACCTTTTTGGGCTTTTTCGTCGGTCACTAAGAGCGGATATTGGTCAAAAATATTTCTGACAATGCTCTTGAAATAATTTTGCTTAGACGATGCCTTATTAAAAATCCCGGTAGCATAGCCACGCCATACAATCTCACCGGTTTCAGCCTCAAGGATCGAGATCATCAATGTTCCACTACCCAAAGCATATTTGACTGGTTGATATTTATAGTTATCGTTTTCGGTAGAAACCCAATTGACCAACGATGGCTGGTCATAACCTTGGTACTTCAGACGGTCGTTGTAGATCGTAAAATTCACTAAAACATTCGGTTTTTGGGCATTAAATTC
The DNA here is from genome assembly GCF_049241225.1 of Emticicia sp. Lineage (NCBI taxonomy): Bacteria > Pseudomonadati > Bacteroidota > Cytophagia > Cytophagales > Leadbetterellaceae > Emticicia > Emticicia sp. The sequence continues at coordinate 12,729 of NZ_JBMLRC010000202.1, read as the reverse complement.
ATACCCTCTCGCTCGCATTTGGTACTGTATGGCCTGCTGCACATCTTCACAAATAACGGTCGTATCACGCACACAATCAACGAAGGCATAAGTTTGGTATTGCTTGAAATGAGTTGAATATCGATAATCGTTATCGACAAACACTCGCATACAACTACTCAAAAGCCCAATTATTGAGAGAAAAACTAAAGTTTTTTTCATTTTCTTTGTGTTTCTAAATATTCAGTTGGCAGAAATGTGTTAACTACTTGTATTGAGAATGCGGACTAAAAACTACCAATTATAACTCCTCTATCTTACGTGGTTTTTCGCCTGCCGCAAAGAGCGGGTACTGGTCGAAGATATTTCTGACCACACTACGGTAGTAATTGATTGGTTTATTGACTTGCTTGTTGAACACACCCGAGGCATATCCACGCCAAATCAGACGGCTACTTTCAGCATCGAGCAACGACACCAAAATCATTCCGCCACCAAAATGGAAATTTTGAGTTTTGTATGTATCATCGCCATCGAAGTGATTGACCCAACGGTCGAGCGAAGGTTGGAAGTAACCCTTGTAGTCAACTCGGTCACGAATGATGCTATAGCTCACCAATAAACCTGGGTCTTCGGCTGCTACTTTATAGCCACGAGCTTTCATCTGGCGACGAATGGCATCTTGGATTTCAGAACAAACAAACGACGTATCAATCTCACAATTCAAGAAATTGTAAGTTTTGTACTTAGTGAAGTCGGTTTCGTAGCTATAGTCGTTATCGACCATAAGCTTAATGGAATTACAGCTTGATAATGCTAAAACAATGAGTGCAGAAGACAATAAATAGATTTTTTTCATAAGGCTTACAAATTGAACTAATTTAAAATACAAAATGATATTGATTCGTGGCTATGCCAAGAAAAGACTTATTATCAACTATTTATAAATATCTCAACGGAAAGCAGCTAACCATTGCAGTATATTCAAAACTAATCAATCGTTTCTAAAAAATCAAGTTTTTGTTGCTTTATCTCAAATCTTGCTACATCTGCCTTTGGTCGCAACTGTTCAATTATCTGTCTGCACCCTTGCAGAGTTTAGCCTTTGTAATATTCTAAGGCTCTCTTCATTTCGTTTTTGCTCACTACAATATCATAAAGGCAACTTCCTGCGGCATTTATCAACGAAAAACGTACTTCTTTACCTTTATTTTTCTTGTCTTGAAGCGTCAGCCCAATGATTGTATCAAAATCGGCGGCATCAATATCTACTTTTCCGTAAATCGAAAAGATGAATTCTTCTACTTGTTCGAGCGTTCGTTCGTCAATCAAACCTCGTTCATAAGCTATATACGACTCGCAGACCATTCCGGTTGCAATTGCTTCGCCATGAAACAATCTTTTTTTTCCTTGAGGCAGAAAAAACGTCTCAATTGCGTGTCCGAGCGTATGCCCGAAGTTTAAAATTTTGCGTAATCCTTTCTCAGTTGGGTCTTGTTCGACCACTTTTTTCTTGATTTCAACCGAATGAGCAATCAAATCGGGTAAATCTTGGTCGGCTAAATCTTTTCTTCTGATTTCTTGCCATTTTTCTCCGTCTTGAATCAAACAATGTTTCAAGATTTCAGCAAAACCCGAGCGTTTTTCTCTTTCCGAGAGTGTCTCTAAGAAAATAGGTTCAATCAACACTGCATTAGGTAAAGTAAATACGCCCAAATGATTCTTAAAACCTTGAAAATCAATGCCTAGCTTCCCTCCTACACTGGCATCTACTTGCGAAAGTAGGGTGGTTGGAATCTGAATAAAATCAATGCCTCGCTTATAAGTTGCGGCACAAAAACCACCCATATCGCCGATTACTCCTCCGCCCAAATTAATCATCAAAGCATGACGGTCGAGCTGTGCATCGGTCATGGCCGACCAAATCTGCTCGCAAGTTTGAAGGTTTTTGTTTTCTTCGCCATGTTTTACGGTAATAAGCGTATGCTTCGGCAAAGAATCTTTGATAACTGGATAACAAAAACGCTTGGTATTTGTATCGGTCAAGACAATGATTTTAGAATAACTTTTTGTTTCGAGAAAAGTTTTTAAACTTTCGGAAATTGGAGAAATAATAACTGACAT
>NZ_JBMLRC010000202.1:0-10526 GCF_049241225.1 Emticicia sp. | reverse complement strand
TAAAGTGGCATTCCGCCCTTTAAAGCACCTTTACCCAAGATTCTCGAACCAAAAACTACTGGATATAAATCTTCACCGATGATACTCACCATTGCTCTGATTAGCTTTGGGGTATATTGATAATCGGGGTGAACCATCACCACAATATCTGCCCCAATTTCGAGGGCTTTTGTATAGCAAGTTTTTTGGTTTCCACCATAGCCTTTATTTACATCGTGGCGGATAACGTGCTGAATACCAATATTTTTAGCTACTTCGGCAGTGTTATCGGGACTATAATCATCAACCAAGATTACTTCGTCAACAATATCAAAAGGGATTTCTTTGTAAGTACGTTCAAGCGTTAGCGATGCACGATACGCTGGCATAACGATGACTACTTTTTTACCATTATACATGAATTATTCGAGTTTTCGGTGCAATTTTGCAAATCAATTCTGTTGAAACTTTGTTACAAAATACAGCATGTTTCTCTTGAATTGCAAATGCTGGGGTTAGTTATTAGTTATTGGTTACTGGAGACTGGTTGTTGATGATTGTTTAAATCATCTCAAATATTGTAAAATATTAGTACTCAACCAGTAGCAAGTTTACAAATAACCAATCACCAAACCATCAAACAAAATGCCAAAATTAAACTGTATATTTATTAAAAACTTGATTTTATGACTTTTTCAAACGAAACAATATTTTTCATCTGTTTCTCGATTTTTGTGGGATTAGTAATGGCCTTCGATTTAGGAGCTTTCAGTAAATCGAAGAGTCATACGGTAAGCTTCAAAGAAGCGGGGCTTTGGAGTGCAGTTTGGGTGGCTTTGGCTATCGGTTTTTTCTTCTTTTTACGCCAATATGGCTACCTAATTCACGATATTAGCGATGCCTCGCATCTTGAATCTGTCAGACTGAAATACTACGACAAGCTAAAACTGCCGACCGATTTCAATGCCGCTTTGCAGGCCTTTGAAAATAGCATGGCTATTGATTATCTAACCGGTTATTTGACTGAGTACTCACTTTCGGTTGATAATATTTTTGTGTTTATCCTGATTTTCAGTTCGTTTGGTGTTCACGAAAAATTCTATAAAAAAGTATTGGTTTGGGGTATTCTTGGCTCAATCGTATTGCGTTTTATCTTTATTTTTATCGGTGCGGCTTTGATTCAAGAATTTGAATGGATTCTTTATATTTTCGGTGGATTTTTGGTTTATACGGGTCTGAAAATTTTCTTTAGCAAAGAAGAGGAGGAAGAAAAAATCGAACCAGCAAACCACCCAGTGGTGAAAGTTGCCTCGAAGATTTTCAATGTTTATAAAAGAAACGTAACCGATAATTTCTTGATTTACCACAAAAAATTCAAGAAATGGTATATCACGCCGCTTTTCTTGGTGATGCTCGTGATTGCGGGTACGGACGTGGTTTTTGCGGTTGATTCTATTCCAGCGATTTTCTCGATTACTAAAGACCCTTACATTGTGTTTTTCTCGAATGTTTTTGCCATTATGGGACTTCGTTCGATGTTCTTTTTCTTATCGAGCATCATGGGGCTTTTCCGATATTTACCTCTGGGATTGGGCGTTTTATTGACATTTATCGGTGCAAAAATGCTTCTTCACCACCAAATGGAAGGCCTTGGCTTCACGAATACGCACTCATTAATAGTGATTGTGGGAATCCTGGCAACCAGTATTCTGGCTTCGATTTTGATTCCTGAAAAGAAAGAAGTGAAGGCCTAACTAATAAGGAAGGCTTCGCTTAAAGCGAAGTCTTCCTTTTATTTCCTTCTAAAAATTCCGACTCCAAAAACGCTCAAATTTCCAGCCTTTTGCTCGGAGATTCATGGGTAAATAAGCGTGTGATTCTTTTGGAGAAATAGCCTCGAAGTATAAATCATCATCAGTTAAAATTAAAGAATCATATTTTCCATTCTCGGCTCTTACGGTTAAATCTGCAAAAGGTAATTCGCTGATATACTGGCTATTACGAGTTTTCAATTGTTCTTTCAAAAACCAATCAGTTCGGAAACTTTCTGGTAGATTGGGCTCGTGCAGAAACTCACCATTCGATATTGCGAGTGCATATTCCAAATACTTTTTCAGCAATTTCGGGCCTTCGTTTTGGGCGTTTTCAACATTGAGCTGATGCGGCAAAATACTACTTACCACATAGATTTTTTCTCTCGCACGAGTAGCCGCCACATTAAGCCTATTTTCACCACCAGTTTGATTCAAACTACCAAAATTCATTAATAATCGGCCATTGGCATCGGGAGCATACCCCACCGAAAAAATAACAATATCAAACTCATCTCCCTGTATATTTTCGATGTTTTTTACAGAAATTTGAGCATTTATTCGTAATTCGTCATTCGTCAATCGTAACTCTATCAACTCTGCTTGTTTATGATTGAAAGTAACCACGCCAATGCTTTTTTCGGGGGAAGTTCGTTGTAGTTCGGCCACCAACTCTACCACTTTTTGAGCTTCTCGTTCGTTAGTGTTTTTCTCCCAAATGCCTTCAACTTTTATATAATTTATGGCAGGCTGATTTCGGCTAATTTGCTCATAATGAGGCAATAAACGCAAAGAATTTTTATAGAAAAACTGATTAGAAAAACCAATCAAATCAAGCGATTGACTGCGATAATGCCCCATCAGTGAAGCCTGTGGTAAGTACTGAGCAGCTAAATCGAGCAGCGAATCTATCTCCAGAATCGGTTCTTCGTCAGTCAAATCTTCTTCGTAGCGAATTTGGTATAAATCATTGGGTTGAAGCTGCTTCGAATCGCCCGCTACCACAATCTGTTTTCCTCTATAAATGGCAGGAATACCGTACTCAGCAAAGCACTGAGAAGCCTCATCAAAAATCACTAAATCAAATAAGCCTTCTTTCATTTCAAACATCGCCGAAACAGATTCGGGCGATGCCATCCAGCATGGAATGAGTTTGAAAAGCTCATCAGAATACGCCTCCAAAACTTTTCTAACCGACCATAATTTTCGTTTTTTAGTAGTTTGATGATGCAGCTCTCGGTAAGTAACTACGTTTTGCAAGCGATTGATTAGTAAATCTTTGTACGTTTGTTCACGCAATTTAAGCAGCACAATTTCTTGACTCAAAGCTTGTTTTTGCAAAACACTTTCTTGCAATTCATCTTCCATTTGCTGCATTTTGAGTGAACTCACACTTCGCAAAATCGGGTAAAGTGTCTCAATGTGCTGAACCCAAGCCAAACGCAAAGAATTCTGAAAAACTTCGGTCGCATTATCGGGGTTTTCTGTCAGTTTTTCAATAATCTCCAGTTCGGTATGGCTGAAAGAATTTTTAAGACTATCAGCTTCTTGGAGGTAATCGAAGAGTAGCCCCACCCCTAACCCCTCAGCAACGGCTGCCGCCCCAATGGAGAGGGGAATCTTTTCTTCCCTCCCTATCGGGGAGGGCTGGGGTGGGGCTGTTATTTGCCAATCACTCAAAAACACCTTCCACTGAGGCAGTTTTTGTTTTACTTCTTTGATGGTTTGTCTTAAATCTGCGTAATATTTTAGAGAAAAGTCGTCGTTTTGAAGAAAATTATTGGCCGTATAAAGAGCAAAAGCATCATTGGCGAGAATATAATTTTTCAAAGTTTGTAAGATTGATTCGGCATCTTCTTTTGCATCAATATAAATCTCTTTTTTTGCCAGTTTATCTTTCAAGTTCTCGAAGGTAATTCTATTATTTATTTTCTCAATAAGCAACTCTAAATCAGCACTTTGCAATGACAAACGATTCTGAAAAAGCAGTTGTTCAACCTCTTTTTTATCTCTAGAAAATAACTTCCAACTAAACCAACTCAATCCCGATTTACTGGCCGTCCAAGCTTGCTCAACTTGGCTTTTTCTGTGTAAAAGAAGCTCATTTGGCAAGGTAGTTTCTATCCAATTTTGGTTGGTCAGTTGGTTTATTTCGGCACTGATTTTCTTTAGGTCAAATTGTCGGTTTACTAAATACTTTTTTTCATTTTTTATTGCTTTAAAAACCTCTGTAACTTCTTCGCTGACAAATAATTCGGAGAATTGTTGTACTATGCTTTCATCAAGATTATTTAGTTCGGTAATTGAAAAACGAGTGAAGTTTTTTGTCTGGAAATCGGCTACTTCGGCAATGACATTTTTGATTTTTGGGACATCGGCAAAAGTAAAATTAGCAAACGAAACTCGGTTTTTCCAAAACTCGTATCCATCGCTCGATTGTAGCTTTTGTTCATACTGAAAATAACGTTTTAATCGACTCTCAAAATCAGCTAAATCATTGAAAGTAAAAACTTTATACTTATCTCCAAGTTCGATATATGGCTTTTCGGTACTGCTCGTCAGATACAATTCTTTGACCGACATTCCGCAAATTGACTCATCAAAAAGGGCATTTTTGAAGGCTTGTAACTCTTCCGAAAGTTTATCAATTCGGCGGCTGGTTTGTGTAAAATTTCTCTCCAGAAAAATCGCATCAAGGCTTTTATTTTTCTTTTGATATTCTTCAACTCGCTCAATCTGATTTGTAATTTTTTCAAAAAGCGATTTTCTGTCATTCTTGAAATCATGAATCAACGCCACAAAATCGGTCATTTGGGCTTTTTCCAATCGCTGATAAACAGTATCGAGTGCTACACGTTTTTGACAAACGACTAATACTTTCTTGCCTCTTGAAGTAAAATCTGCCACCAAATTGGCAATCAACTGAGATTTTCCAGTTCCTGGCGGGCCTTGTACAACCAAAGAACCTCCTACCTTAACTTGCTGAATAGCAAGCTCTTGCGAAGCATCGACGGAGAAAGGAAGGAAAGAATTTTCTTCACGCAAATTCTCTTTTAGTTTCCCCTCCTTTTGAAGGAGGGGAGGCAAAATTCTGACAACGTCGAATTTTGACGGGGTGGTTGGTTCCAACTGTTCATGCTTTAAAACATTTATAGACCCAGAACCACCCCGTCCGACTTCGTCAGGACACCCCTCCTTGAAAAAAGGAGGGGAAATGTTAGAACCTCTCGCTCCTCCCTCATCGGGGATGGCTATAAGTTGCTCATAATCAGGCACCAAATAAGAACCTGCCTGCGGGAAAATACCCAAAACTGCTTGCGGAAAAAGTTTGAGTTCGCCGTTACGTTCGAGTTGTTCTAAATCTGATTTTGTAAACTTCTGAAAATCAGTGAGTTGTTCCGTAAAATTATCTTGATTAAAATTAATTTCAACGGGGCTATTTTTCAATAATTCATACAATTGAGTTCTGAAAACAAGGCTTTCTTTACTAAAATCATCAAATGAAGTTTCGAGCAAATCATCGTTGATTTTTATCTGATTAAAGTGTGAATAAGCCAGCAAAAAACTACGATTTAGGCTAATACTTTCTTCACGTCTTTCGAGTTGCCATTTCTTACCATCATTTTTGAGTGTTACTGGAAAAAATAACAGCGGACAACGCACCACCGTGCCATCCGATAGCTTTCCTTTAACAAACGGATAACCCACATACAAATCTTCCGCCCCACGTTCCTGCTCAATAAATGCTTCGGTTCGGGCTATTTTTCTAAGAATTTTACTCGCTTCGTTTACTTTTTCTAAACGACTATCCATCACATCACAAAGCGAAATTTGCGATTTTTGAGCAATAAGTTGGTTGATTAACTCAAACGAAGGCTTATTATCCAGAAAATCAAGTTGGTGTAAATCAAGAAATTGTTCTTGGGGTAAATTAAGCAACAATAACGAACGATTCCGTGAAGTAAGATTGGTAAGCCGACGAAGATATGTTTTGAGGAGTTTTTGCATAGACAAATATAATTACAGAATACTCAGATTTGACAACTTTTTGAAAGTTGTCAAATCTAAATACCCCTTTCATCAACACTAAACGCTTTTTAACATTTTTTATTTGTAATTGACCATTCTAACTATTTTCTTCGTTATATAATGCAGGTTAGTAGTTTTTTACTCCTCGCCTATTATTTACACAATTAATCCAACAAAAAATTATGTTAAACTATTACCGAAACCTGAACCTCAAGCAGTTCATCATGATGATGCTTGTGGGTATTTTCTTGATTGGTGGCGATGCTTTCGCTCAAAAGAAAGAGAAGAAAAAGCGAAAAAAGAAACAAAAAACCGCTCTTGTAGAAGAAAAAGCCCCAATTCCTGCTCCAGTAAAAGTTACTTCGGTTGAAGGTATCACCGAATATTTGCTGGGCAATGGTCTTCGAGTTTTACTTTTCCCCGACCCATCGAAGCAAACGGCTACCGTAAACATCACGTATTTGGTTGGTTCTCGCCACGAAGGTTACGGCGAAACTGGTATGGCTCACTTACTCGAACACATGGTGTTTAAAGGTACACCCAAACACCCGAATATTCCGCAAGAATTGACTGACCACGGTGCAAGACCAAACGGTACTACATGGCTCGACCGTACCAATTATTTCGAGACTTTTGCCGCTACCGAAGAAAACCTCCGTTGGGCATTAGACCTCGAATCTGACCGTATGATAAACTCATTTATTAAGAAAGAAGACCTCGAAAAAGAGTTTTCGGTAGTAAGAAATGAGTTTGAATCGGGCGAAAACGACCCCGAAAGTGTGTTAAGTGAAAGAGTAATTTCGACAGCATATCTGTGGCATAACTACGGAAACTCAACGATTGGCTCTCGTGAAGACATCGAACGAGTGCCGATTGATAATTTGCAGGCTTTCTACAAAAAATATTATCAGCCTGACAATGCTATTTTGTTAGTTGCAGGAAAGTTTGATGAAGCCAAAGTGCTTAAAATGATCAATGAGGAATATTTTGGTGGAATTCCTCGCCCAACTCGCAAGCTACAACCAACTTACACAGTTGAGCCAGTGCAAGATGGCGAGCGTTCGGTGACGCTTCGTCGTGTGGGCGATGTGCAAGCCATTGGCGTTGCATATCATATTTGTTCAAATAGCCACCCAGATTACCCAGCTTTAGATGTTTTGCAGGGAATTTTAACAAGCCAACCTGGTGGAAAACTCTACAAAGCATTAGTAGAAACCAAACTCGCTTCGAGCCTTTATGCCTATTCATTCACTAATAAAGACCCTACTTTCTTCTATTTTGGTTTAAGTGTTTTGAAAGAAAAGAATTTGGACGATACCAAGAAAGCCTTGCTAACGATGCTCGATGGTATAGGAACAATGGAATTTACGAAAGAAGACGTTGAGCGTGCGAAAAACGAAGCTCTGAAAGGCCTTGAACTCACGCTTCGCAACAGTGAGCGTGTAGGCTTACAAATGAGCGAGTATATGGGTGCGGGCGACTGGCGTTTGATTTTCATCTACCGCGATGCCCTCGAAAAAATTACGGTTGATGATGTAAAACGTGTGGCAAAATATTATTTCAAACCATCGAACCGCACGATTGGGGTGTTTATTCCAGAAGAAAATCCTGACCGTGTGAAAGTACCAGAATCACCAGACGTTGATGCTTTAGTGAAAAACTATAAAGGCCGTGCAGTGGTGGCACAAGGCGAAGCCTTCGACCCATCGCCAGCCAATATCGAAAGCCGCACGAAGCGTGGACAAGAGCCAAATGGTTTTGAATATGCTTTGTTGCCAAAATCGACTCGTGGAAACTCAGTACGAGCAAACATCACGCTACGCATGGGCGATGAGCAAAGCCTCCAAAACAAAGCTACGATTTCACAATACACGGCCTCGATGTTGAACAAAGGCACCAAAACATTGAGCCGCCAACAATTGAAAGACACGCTCGATAAGCTCAAATCACAAGTAAACATCGGCGGTGGTGGCAACAATGTTGGTATAAGCATTGAGTCAACCAAAGATAATTTACCGAAAGTTTTGGCGATTGTTAATGACATTTTGAAAAATCCTGTTTTTGATGAGAAAGAATTTGAAACCATGAAACAAGAAATTTTGGCTCAAGTTGAATCTCAGAAAAGCGACCCACAGGCTTTGGCATTTACGGCGTTCCAACGCATGATGAATCCTTATCCGAAATCTGACGTACGTTATGTACCTACGATTGAAGAAAGCATCGAAAGCAACAAAAACGTAAAACTCGATGACGTTAAGAAATTCTACACTGATTTCTACGGTGCTTCGGCCGCTACGATGTCGGTTGTTGGAGATTTTGATGAAGCGGCTGTGCGTAAAAGCATCAGCACCAACTTCGGAACTTGGAAATCACCAGCACCATTCAAACGCATTCAAGCGGTTTTCCAAGAGATATCGCCATCGAATAGTGCCATCAAAACTCCTGATAAAGCCAATGCTCTTTTCTTAGCAGGTCAAAACCTTCCGTTACAAGAAACCGATGCCGATTATCCTGCATTATTGTTGGGAAATTATATGCTCGGTGGTGGGTTTTTGAGTTCACGTTTGGCAGTTAGGATTCGCCAGAAAGAAGGTATTAGCTACGGTGTTGGTTCAAATCTTTCGGGAAGTCCGTTCGACAAATCGGGTAGTTTTATGACTTATGCCATCTATGCCCCAGAAAATGCTGAAAAACTTGAAAAAGCTTTCTACGAAGAAATCGAAAAAGTAGTAAACGAAGGTTTCACGGCCGACGAATTGAAAGCTGCCAAGTCGGGTTGGTTGCAAAGCCGTAGTGTTTCTCGCTCGCAAGATAACGAACTTTCGAGTCGCTTGAACAACTACTTGTACTACGACCGTACGCTCACATTCGATGCTGACTTTGAGAAAAAAGTCGAGGCTCTTACACCTGAACAAGTAAACGGAGCTATCAAGAAATTTATCGACCCTAAGAAGATTTCAATCGTAAAAGCGGGTGATTTTGATAAAAAACCTGCTACGGGTACTCCTGCCGCTGGTGGGGTTTCGGGCAGCGGGAAGAATTAAAAAGCCCCTCCAACTCCCCGATGGGGAGAGTTTTAACCCCTCTAATATTTTGATTATTAGAGGGGTTTTATTTTTATAGTTTCGTACCTTTACGGTCTAAATTTTCAGTAAATGGACACTAAATTTCTACGTCATATTGCCATTTCGTTGGCCGTAACGGCTTTGGTAGTTTATATTATTTACCACAGCATTGGTTCGGGAGCATACTTGATGATGTCGGCCTTGGCAATTTCAAGTTTTCTGATTGGCTATTTAGAGCCGCACCGTGGCTGGATATTGGCACTCATGCAAGTAGCAATCCTATTAAGTGTCTATTTCTTAAAACTTTTCACGCCTGTAAGTGCAGATATGGCTATGTTTGGCACATTTGCTGGCTGCGGAATCTCGTTGGTTTTTAGCTTTGTAGCTGGGCGTTTAGCGAGGTTATTTGAGAAGTAAATTGTAGGACAACCGCATCGGAGAACCGATTTCCAACTTGTCTCTTATACAGCACATTCTTAACCAACTAACAGCTTACAAAGCTGTCCTGCACAAGAACAATTTAGAAATCGGACGGCAGCGGCCGACCGTCGCCGACGCGGTTGTGCTACTTCTTGGCATTGAGTTTTCTTAGTTCATCTCGAATTTCGATTAATAAATCATCTACTTGTGGTTTTGCTTCGGTGTTTTGACCAAGGGCTTTCAGAAAAAAGTATAGAATTGTACCAACTACCACAAAATCAAAAGTTGCTTGAAGGGCTTCTCCCCAACCAATTTTCACGGTCAAGACCTCGGCATACCTATCTTTCAGATTGACACCACCAACCAAAACTCCCACAAATGGCATGAAGATTTTATCAATCATTGCCGAAATAATTTTCTGAAAAGCCGTACCGATAACTACCCCCGTAGCAAGGTCGATGATGTTGCTACGCATCAAAAAAAGCTTGATTTTCTTCACCATGATTACTGTTTATATTTTCTTTGGTTCAATGATTTACAAATATCCTAAATCCTGCATGATTTTCATAAAAATAGGTCTATGCAAAACTTGCACAGACCTACCTCTTCAATGAAATTACACTTGAAAGATTATCTCGCCGAAAGGATTTCGATGTCGAAAACCAAAGGAGAGTTTCCTGGAATATCTCTACCAGCACCAGCCGAGCCATAGCCCAACGATGAAGGGAAAATAATTGTACCTTTTTCGCCTACTTTTAATTTGGCGATACCTTCATCGAAGCCACCAACTACTTGTCCAACGCCCAATCTGAAACTGAAAGTACCTGCATCAAATTGTTTGTCGTTCAATAAGCGACCTGCGTATTTTACCGAAACCGTTTGTCCAGTAGCGAGTTTTGCACCAGCGGCATTTGGCGAAGTCAGAATAAAACGTAAACCCGAAGCGGTTTTCTCGGTGATTACCAAATTTTTGCTTTTGATATAACTTTCGATTTGCTCATCTTCCGTACCCGAAAAGCCATCTTTTTGACATGCTGCCATCATTATTGCGGTTATAATTACAAGAAATAAATTAATTTTAAACATAAAGCCTTTGATAGTATTAGGTGTTTTTTGAAATAATAAGTTCAAAATTAGGGAAAATTTCTGGTAAAATGGATGGTTATTGTTAAAAACGATAGCATACTCATAATGACAGCAAGCTCATTTTTTGTTGGGTTTG
>NZ_JBMLRC010000201.1:7984-8123 GCF_049241225.1 Emticicia sp. | reverse complement strand
CAGGTTGCTTAATTGTGGCTTCAGCACTTTGGTTTTTTATTGACCCTACGAAGGAAATTATTAGTGAATAGTGTAAAATGTTGAGTTAAGAATTATTAAAGTACCCCAAGGCTTTTCATAAAAATAATAGCACGCAGAT
>NZ_JBMLRC010000201.1:4986-7884 GCF_049241225.1 Emticicia sp. | reverse complement strand
GTTGCTTGCATCAGTTTAATCAGCGTGCCAATAAATCGCAAAAACATAAACTAAAGTGAATAGTGTAAAGTGTAGGGTTAAGAATTATTAAAGTACCCCAAGGCTTTTCATAAAAATAATAGCACGCAGATAAAACGGATGTTCCAACGCTGATTTTCGCTGAATATTTAATAAAATCCGTATCAATCAGCGTTGCTTGCATCAGTTTAATCAGCGTGCCAATAAATCGCAAAAACATAAACTAAACAATTTATAATAAGCACTTTATGAATTTTACAAAGATCCCATGTAAAGTACATTCTTAACTATACACTAACTAAATTTCATAATTCAACAAAGCTTGCACCTCAGCAATATCATGTTTGCTCGTAAGGTCGGGCAAAACATCGGCGATTTGTATGGTATAGATTCCTTTCGGATTTTCGTTGGCCCACATACGCACAGTTACGGGAATCTCCTTTTCATTTCTTACTGGATGAAGTGGTGTTTTCTCCAAAAATGGTATCAAATCGGCACTCGTAAAGGCAAAAATATTCCAGCTAATGCCAATTCTCGGCATTGTTTGCGTGATTTCTGCCCATTCTTCATCATTTGGTTTTTCGAGCAAATCAAGCAAATACCCTTCCGAATCTTTCTTAATAATAGCACAATTTCTTACTCTTGGTTCATCATACCCATCGGTGTCCCAATCGAGCATGGCATTTGGATAGGTTTCATCAAGTAGTAGTTCAAAGGCTTTTACTGGATACAGATTATCGCCGTTGCAAACAATGAATCGGCTACTTTTCCACGCTGGAAATTGATTTAAGGCTTGCTCAATGGCATCCGTCGTGCCGAGTGGTTTCTGGCGTCCTTCGGGAATGTGTTGGCGAGCAAAGCCGATTTCTAACCCCCAGCTTTTACCTTCCTGCATCAGGTTTTCATAGTGCGGTTGCGAGACAGTATCTTTCGGATTGAGCAAAAGCACAACTTCCTTAACACCCGCCACTGACGCATTATATAATACGTAATCTAAAAACGGTCGGCCATCTTTACCCAACCCAATCATTGACTTGGGTAAGGTGTTGGCTTGTTCGATAAGTTTTGAGTCGAGGTTTGTGTTACCTTCTAAATTCTTTTTCATGCGAGACGACATTCCGCCTGCCAGTATCAATAATTTCATTTGAGGTAGTAGAACAATTTTCCAAATTGTTCGATTAATATTAATGAACAATCTTCAAAATTGTTCATTACCTTGGCTTTTCTATTTTATTTAACTATCAATGTCTTTCCAAAATATTGGTCGTTGATGCGTAAACGCACCAAAAATATTCCGCTTGAGAATTCGCTCAACGAAATCTGCTTGGAATAATTACCGAATATTAAATTCTCAACCGCTTCTGATTTCAGTTTTTTACCTAATTTATCGAATATTTCAAGCTCAACTTCAGCTTTTTTAGCTAAATTAAAATCCACAACTACTTGATTATCAGCAGGGTTTGGAAAAATATTCCAACTAACTAAATTCGATTCAGGTTCATTCCCTGTTACTGCAGATACAGTTTTATTTTCGATTACATCCTTCAGTATTTTATTTTCTGGGTCGAAAATTACCTGCGAAATTACTCCTTGTGGCTTAGAAAACATAATTTCTTGGGTTGCTTTATCAATAAACACAGTTGATAGGCTCTCTGAACCATCAGCCATTACAATTTTAATATCAACTGGCATCGAAAACACAACTGGGTTTGTACCCGACGATTGAGCAATCGTAATTTTCAATTCTTTCGATGTCTCGGCCGTATTCCAGCTATATGTGTATTTCGGATATCCTTCGCCATAAATCCACTGCTTGAAAAAATAATCTAATTTCAGACCTGTGGTCTCTTCGGCAACTTTCTGAAAATCTTCGGTTACGGCCGCACCATAAGCCACGTTCGACTTAAGATAGTTTTGCAGAATCTGATAAAATTTGTCATCGCCAACTATTCCACGAAGCATGTGCAGCACCATCGAGCCTTTATAATAACTACGATTTGATTCAAAAATACCACCAAAAATATCATTTATGTTCTGCACATATAAACTCCCAATGGCCCTCTTGGCTCTTGTAGCATTGTTATTCATGGTTGATTGATAGGCCGTTTTGCCTCCAACGGCTTCTGCATAAATAGCTTCACCATAGGTGGCAAACCCTTCATTGAGCCAAATACTTTCCCAATTTTTACAGGTAATTTTATCGCCAAACCATTGATGAGCCAATTCGTGGGCAATCAAACTACTGCCGTAGCTTCCCATCGAGCTGCACGTCTGATGCTCCATTCCTCCACCAAAGCCACATTGTGCGTGTCCGTATTTTTCTTTGATAAATGGGTAAAGTCCAAATTTCTCCGAAAAAAGCTTTAACATAAAAGGTGTCAAATCGAGTTGCGTTTTAGTGGTCGCTGTAAATGATTCTGGATAAACAAAATGATTGATTGTCATCGAATCTCGTTCTGAATACTTAAAATAATTTTTGTATTCAGTATAATTTGAACAAGCTATCGAAATCAAATATTGAGCAATTGGATAACGGTTTTTCCATTGATAAGTCTTTGTATTATCCTTGTTAGTAAGTACTTGCGTCAAGACTCCGTTAGAAACAGATACGAAGCTAGAAGGCATCGTAATCCAAACATCCGAAGAGTCGGCTTTATCCGCGGGCGAGTCTTTGCACGGAAACCAATCGGGCGAACCATAAGGCTCGCTCAAACTCCAAACCACGGGCGAGTTGCTACTTCCGTGTGTAGAAAACACAAAACTACCAAATGCCGAGCCATTGGGCTTGCCTTGGTAAAATACAATTACGCTCACAGCTTGCCCTTCGGTATATTGCTTATCAAGGGTTACACTCACTTTTTCGGATTCCTGCACGAAAGC
>NZ_JBMLRC010000201.1:0-4886 GCF_049241225.1 Emticicia sp. | reverse complement strand
AAAAAACTGACTATAAGCGTTTTAAAGATTTTTTTTATCATTTTGTTCTGTTTAAACTATCGTTAATAAATCTATCTTTCTTTTCAGACGAACTTCAAGTTCGCCCCACAGAAGAGCTATCTTACTCATCAAAACTCCCAGCGATAACTCAAAATCGGAATTAAGCCAAGCTGATACTGTCTAACGATTTTATTTTGTAACCTATCATAGTAACTAAACGAAACATTCTGATAACCAGCCACATTCTGAATGTCCAAAGCCAATGTACGAGAGTATTTTACCCTTGATTTTTTTAGATATATACGAAAATCTGGTCGGAAATAGTCGGGTTGTTTTACCGTAAAATCGTAAGCATCTTTGTATATCAATTTTTTTCGTGCAATTGAAACCTCTTCGTTTATTTCTCTTTCATAGTACCCACCCAGCCATACTACTCGCACACTTGCTCCTAACATTCGATTTTTGCTTCTCTCCCACTCTTTTCCAATCGTCAGATTAAAAATATGCTTTCCGTTGTATCGACTGTTGCGTCTTACACCATCATTAATCGTGTAGGCACGATACAAAGTGGCATTCGTAAGGGCATAAAAACCATTCGTAAGAAATTGCTGGTAAGTAAATTCAATACCGTAGTTTTCGCCATTGCCTAAATTACGCAAATTTGCCGAAGGATATTCTTCGATGATATTTAAAGCCGAAAAGGCCGAAGTACCGCTGAAAGTAGGCACATTAAATATTTTTTGGTAATAGAGCTCGGTCTTGAAATAAGAGCCTTTCTTGAAAGTATATTGATGGCTCAGTACATAATGATGCGATTTTGTCAAATCCAAGTACGCATTGGTCAGATTATTATCGAAGAAATCAGACTGAGCAAAGTATAATTGAGCAGGCTGTAACTGGCTATGCAAACCATAAGCCACACTAATCGACTGATTATTAGATAGTTGATAATTAAGCGACAAGCGTGGTTCGAAAGACTTTGTTTTATTGAAAGTGTAGTTGAGATAATGTAAACCAAGGTTTGCCGAAAGTTTAGGCAAAGGTGATAAATGAAAGTTTAAATATGGTTGAAGTACCAATCCAGTTGCATGGCCTTCTGCTCTGAAAGTATTTTCTGATACCGATAGAAGTTCGTCGTATTGATGCGTGACAAATACACCAACTTTCAAATTATTGTTTTCATTAAATTTATAACTCAAACTCGTTGAAAATGACTTTTTTGTTTTCTTAGATTTATCATTATCAGTCGGGAATCTTGCAAACGAAGCCATACTCAATATATAGGCATCTCTCAAACTACTCAAGCCCGAAGCTACCACTGCTGTTCTCCACAAAGTTCTTTTACCTAAATTTACGCTATGAGTCAGCCCAGCAGCACCCATTTGGTTTTTATAGTTTATATCAAATCCATCTTTTTGAACAACCCATTGAGAAGCATCTCTTACTGCTGCAAAAACATTACTACTCAAGCCCAGCATTCCGAACACCGTGAAGGTTCCTGTTTTTTTTGTTGGAAAATTAAGGTTAAAAGCTAAATCTTGAAATCGAATGTCTTCTCCACCAAATTTTACACCCATTGTTGCCAGCAAGCCAGTAAACGAATAACGGTAATTGATAAGATAGCTCGCCCCTCGTTTTCCCATTGGTCCTTCGGCGGCCAAATCAATGCCAATTAAGCCCGCTTGTGCCGTAAATTCATGCTTTTTATCGTTTCCCTTGCGTAAACGCATATCCATTACACCCGAAAGTGCATTGCCATATTCAGCCGGAAATGCACCAGTCAAGAAATTCATATTACCCAATAATTGGGCAGAAAGAATATTTACTCCTCCCGAATTTTGAGTAATTCGGTCGCTAAAAGTTCCCGCATTGCTCAAATGATTGGGATTCACGATTTCTATACCTTCCAAACGCCACTGAACACCATTGGGCGAGTTTCCACGCACAACCATTCCGTTAGCTTGGTCGTTTGAATTGGCCACACCTGCGTATGCGGTTGCCAAACGTGCAGGGTCGAGATAAGTGCCAGGATAACGAAAAATTTGCTCGGTTGTGATATTCTGAATGCTCGTAACCGCCCCAGAAAGATTAGCCGATGGTGCTCTTACAACTGCCTCAGCCAGCTGATTGGCAGTGGCCTGCAGTCTGATTTCCAAGACCATTTCTTTGCCAGATTCGAGCAAAAGTTCAGATATAATTTGGCTTTCGTAGCCCACCGAACTTACTTGCAGCTGATAACGACCAATGGGCATTTTCCCAAACGAAAAGCTGCCTTCGGTGTCAGTTTGAGTACCTTGCTTTGAGTTTAAAACCGTAATTGAAGCTCCAATGACAGGCTGTTCGCTAATAAAATCGACAACTTTTCCACGAATGATTTGTGAAGCCGATGGCGTATTTTTTGAACCAGACTGAGCAATCACTCCAAAGCACGTGCCTATCAAAATTACGACGGTGATAAATCCTCTGTACATCAATCTATTAGTTAAGAGAAAACATATTTTACTGCCAAAGTCTAAACATTTAGATACCACAAAGGTTTATTTGTAAATGAATTCAGATATGATACATAATCAGTTCGAGACCAAATTTTATGGGCAATTGGATGCATTTTTCCAATCGCACGGGTTTGGTTTTGTACCTGACCAAAAGCAGTACCGCAAATCTACACAAAACGGCTTTCAGAATATAATTTTTTCTATTTCAGAAGCACAAAATGTATTTTGGGTTGAAGTAAACTTTGGCGTAAGATTCGAGTTTATCGAACAAATAGCACAGCAATTTCTTAATAATAGTTTTGGGTATCGCCCAGCGGCTAATACCTTGGTAATAAGCATCGGTAAATTTCTTGAAATTAAATATTTCAGATATAAAGTAGCCAACCAAGAAGATTTTGATAGAGTAACGCAGGAAATAAGGAGTTTTTTTGAAGAAAAGGGCTTTGATTTCTTGAATACTGCCGATTCAATAAATTTTATTGAAGAAACTTTGAATGATTCGCCAACGATGCCTTGTCGATATTTATACAATCAAGTACATCGCTGTTTTAAAGGAATAATTGCCGCAAAGCTCAGTGATAACTGTAATTTTTCGACAGTTACAAATATTTATCGCCATTTTCTGCTGAAAAACGGCACTGACGAAGATTTATTAAGCTACGAACGTCTCATCTCGTTTTTGCATCATTATAATGCGAATTGAAAATTAGTCCATTGTCAATAGTCCACTGTCCACTGTTGTCAGTCCATAGTCCACAGGCGACAGTCAACAGACAAAACTTTTATTGAACTGTTGACTATCGACTGCCGACCGTGGACTTTTACTCCTTCACCACCTTACTACTCCCCGAAAGGTCAGATTCTACTTTGGCTGCCCCACGATAACGCACCTTACTGGCTCCGCTGGCTTTAACTTTGAGTTGTTGGGCTACATTTACTCGGCCATTGCTCGCTCCCGAAAGGTTCAACGAAGCATCGGTCGCATCCACCCCAAAAGCATTTAGAATCGATGCCCCCGAAAGTTCGGCGTAGATTTTATCAGTTTTTCCTTCCAATTCAAGCGTTGAAGCACCCGAAAGGTCAATATCAAAGTTTTTTGCACTTGTATAAAATGTTGCTTTTGATGCTCCCGATAAATCAATTTCTAAATCTGAGAGGTTATCAAAGCCTTTCACACTCGCTTCGGCAGCTCCCGAAAAATCTACTTCCTTCAAAGTTGGCATTTCGATTTCGATACTCATTCTGTATCTACGCAATCGCCAGTTGTTTCGGTAATACACTTCCAGCGTACCGTTGCGTTCTTTTACTACCAAATCATCAATATCTCGTCCATCGCCCGACGCCTTGATTTTGTAATCGCTACCCTTCCTAACCGTAATCTCAAAGGCATTTCCAATCTCTAATCCATCAAAATTCTTTACATCAAAAGATTCTTGTACAACATTTCTGGGGTCAACGGTTTGTTGAAGTACATCGCACGAACTCATGCTTAAACTCAAGGCAGTTATCACTAAAGCGGAGGCAATTCTTACATTTTTCATTTTTTTAATAGTTTTTTCATTGATTTGTTTGATGCTATGACAGCCTAAAAAGCTTTTCCCCCTACGCTACCAAAAAAATATTTTCAAAAAATCTTCTTCCCCGTAGGGGAAACTCTCAACATGGTTGTCTTAATAGTATTGGTTACATACATACGGATTTATACATAATTACATGAGCAACATCGTAAATCGTCATTCGTAAATCGTAATTCACTTAGCTTTAAACATAGAAAATTGCACATAAAACTTTATGTTTGCACAAAATATTCTTTTTACAATCGGTGGTTTTATCTGAACAAGAAATAATTGGTGCAATCAGAGAGGGCAATGAACGTATTTTCGAAGAAACTTTTCGAAAATATTATCAGAGCCTTTGCAACTATGCCAATTCGATTTTGAAAGAAATGGACGAAGCCGAGGAGGTTGTTCAGAACCTATTTCTGAGTATTTGGGAAAAACGCAGCGATTTGGAAATCAGTATTTCGCTAAAGTCGTATCTGTACCGAGCGGTGCATAATCATTGCTTGAATCGAATAAAGCATTTGAAAGTTAGAGAAGAATATCAGCAATACGCCGTAAATTTTTATGATGCTTCGTATGAGTCGGTCAGCCAAACGGTTATGAAAAATGAACTCGAAACGAAAATCGAAGAAGCTATCAAGAAATTACCCGAGCAGTGCCGATTGATATTCCAAATGAGCAGATTTGAAGAATTGAAATACCACGAAATTGCCGAACAATTAGAGCTTTCGCCAAAAACAGTCGAAAATCAGATTGGAAAAGCACTAAAAATATTAAGAGTCGAACTAGCAGAATATTTACCATTGATTATTATTTGTGGCACAACTTT
>NZ_JBMLRC010000200.1:0-4124 GCF_049241225.1 Emticicia sp. | reverse complement strand
GCTTACTAACAGTGAGTTATCAAGCCATCAAGGCCGCTTTGATGAATCCTGTGAAATCATTGAAAACGGAATAGAAAATAGTTATTGGTTGATTATTATTGGAAATTGGTTTAAAACACCAGATTCCAGTAAAAATCACAAATCACAAAATTATGATACGCAATTACTTTAAAATCGCTTTTCGCAATTTACTGCGAAACAAACTTTACACAACGCTCAATGTATTGGGCTTGACTTTTGGACTAAGTTGTTTTTTATTGATTGGACTTTATTTGTTCGATGAACTTACTTTTGACCAACAGCATAACAATGCCGACCGTATTTTTCGTGTAATTGAACATCGCAAAACACCAACAGAAAACAAAAATATTGCAGCAGTTAGCTATAAATTATCTGAAGAATTGCCTAAAAACATTTCTGAAATCGAAAATATCGCTCGCCTGACTCAGTTCGGAAGAGATAATTTGGGGAATGTGCTTGGGCAGAAGAAGTTTTTGGAAAATATAACAGTTGCTAATAATGGTTTGATGGAAGTTTTTGATTTTGAAGCCGTCGATGGTAATCCAAAAACAGCTTTAAAAGAGCCTAATTCGATTGTCATTGTAGAAGATTTGGCGATGCGACTCTTCGGTAATGCGAAAGTTGCAGGAAAAACTGTGAAATGGGATGGCTACGAGCAACCAATGACGATAACTGCGGTTATTAAAAATCATCCTCGAAATTCGAGCTTTGATTTCAATTCGGTGTATTCTGAAAGTACTTATTCGTCGGATACAAGTTATGTCAATGATGTTAGCCAAGATTGGTCTTCTAATTCTTTCATGGTTTTTGCACTGTTGAAGAAAAACTCAAACTCTGAAGCAGTTTCGCCTAAAATGAAGAGCCTACTCGATTCCAATTTTAAGCCAGAAATAGGTACTTCGATGACGTTTTCGCTTCAATCTTTGAAAGATATGCACCTGCATTCCGAGAATATTATTAATCAAATAGTCAGTTCAAATACCTCTTCGGCAAACACAGGTTCAATATTTTACATCAAAATTTTTGCGATTATCGCTCTTTTTGTTTTGCTCATTGCGTGTATCAACTATATGAATCTTACGACCGCAAAGGCCTCAAACCGAAGCAAAGAAATTGGTATAAAAAAGGCCGTTGGGGCAGTTAGAGGGCAGTTGATTACGCAGTTTCTTACCGAATCGGTTTTGGTAACATTCATTTCGTTTGTTTTATCGGTTGTTTTGGTCAATCTGATATTGCCATTTTTTAATGATTTTGTCAATAAGGAGCTTTCTCTTGGTTTTTCGACTAATTATCAGATTTGGCTCGCTACGATTATCGTAGTTTTAATAACTGGCTTGTTATCAGGAACTTATCCTGCATTTATGCTTTCTCGTTTTAGTCCGATATTGCTATTGAAAAGCCTAAAAATTCCGAATAAATCTGATTTTTCACTCAGAAAAGGCTTGGTTGTTTTTCAATTTACGATTTCGGTGGTGATGATAGTGGCTACAATTGTTTTATTTTTTCAAGTGAAATTCTTGAATAATAAAGATTTAGGGTTTAATAAAGAACTTTTGTTGGTGGTTGATATTAATAGCGGGAAAATCCGACAATCATCTCCCGCCATTGTTTCGGAGTTTTCAAAGATTCCGAACGTAAAAAATGTA
The DNA here is from genome assembly GCF_049241225.1 of Emticicia sp. NCBI lineage: Bacteria > Pseudomonadati > Bacteroidota > Cytophagia > Cytophagales > Leadbetterellaceae > Emticicia > Emticicia sp. The sequence goes on along the minus strand of NZ_JBMLRC010000200.1, from coordinate 2,457 downwards.
TCGACTACTTCACGAGTGCCAGGCGAGTGGAAAAATATTCCTACCATAAAAGTTAAACCGATGGGCGACGTCGGTGAACCTAAAATCTCATACTTTTTAGGAGTTGATGAAAGTTTCTCGAAAACCTTTGAAATTGAATTATTAAAAGGAAAAAACTTTGCAGGAATGAGCGACTCGGCTTCGGTGATTATCAACGAAACTGCGGCTAAAATGCTGAATATCAGCGAGCCTTCTAATCAAATACTCGAAATTCCAGAGAGAGCAATGGGCGGAAGTTTTCGGCCTCTATCTAATAATCAAGTATTTAGAGCGAGAGTTATAGGTATAGTAAAGGACTTTCATTTTCAGACTTTAAGAGAAAAAATTGCTCCAATGGTATTGGGTTATCAACGAAATCCAATTCACAATATTGATTATTACACTTCGAGGGTTGAAGCTAAAAATATAGATGCTACTTTGAAAAAGATGGAGCAAATTCTGACAAAAATTGACCCCGAAAACTTGTTTGAATACCATTTTCTCGACCAACAATTGGCACTATTTTATACCGAAGATGCTCGCCGACAGTCGATGCTCATTTGGGCAGCTTTAGCCACAATTCTGATTGCATGTTTGGGGCTTTTTGGATTGGCAACTTACGCCGCCGAACAGCGTGTGAAAGAAATAGGGGTGAGAAAAGTATTGGGAGCAAGTGTAGTAAATTTAGCGACTTTGCTTTCAAAAGATTTCTTGAAATTAGTATTGATTGCTAACGGAATAGCTTTTCCGATTGCTTGGTGGGCAACTGACAAATGGCTGCAAGAATTTGCTTATCATATCGAAATTCAGTGGTGGTTTTTTGCTTTGGCAGGAATGATGGCTATTGCAATTGCTTTACTAACAGTAAGTTACCAATCCATAAAAGCTGCTTTAATGAATCCTGTGAAAAGTTTGAAAACGGAGTGATTTAATTAAATGATATGTAAATGTCGGGTTTTAATTTTATTGATTAATAAGAATTGCAACCTCAAATAGTAGAATTTGGTAGAATCTGTTCTGAATCCTACCAAATTTTAATTATTTAGTATTATTGCTTCGCCATGAATTTGTTCACGTCTAACCAATGGATAAAGGCATCGAACCACTTATTGCTGGTACGATTTGGATTACCGAGGCCAAAACCATGTCCACCATTTTGATAAAGGTGAAATTCTACGGGAATACCCGCTTTGAACCATGAGTCAATAACGCCAAACTGACCTCTGAAAAGAAAATCGTCGGAAGCTATCACATTAAACATCGGTGGTGCATTTTTGGGTACTTCCACTGGCCCCATTCCGCCATAAATTGGTCCAATAAATGCCAACTTCATAGTTTTAGAATTCAGTGTAGCGTGCATGGTTAATCCTGCACCAGCAGAAAAACCAATCATACCAATTCTTTTTGTATCTACTCCCCATTCATCAGCCCTTTTCAGAATCATTGCATAAGCCGCTTCAGCATCTTCCAACTGGTTATTTAAGTTACGCTGCGGTGCTGGGGGATTAGCAGCAGGTTTTGCGTCAGCAGCAGGTGCAGGAGCTGGTGTGCGAGGGCGATTCATCCATGCCGTAAAATCTTCCAGTTTTTCTGGTGTTGGATTTAGTCTGTATTTCAAAACAAAAGCCGCAAACCCTTGTTTGGCAAGTGCTTCGGCTACTTCCCAGCCTTCATTTCCCAAAGATAACCAACTAAATCCACCACCGGGAGCTACTATTACTGCCGCACCATTTGCTTTGCTTTTTTCAGGTAAAAATGGTGTAAGTGTAGCCTTAGTAATGTTACGTGCCATAGGGTCTCCCCATTGCTTAAACCAAGTTTCAGAGGCTGGTTGATTTTCAACACCGCCAGTTCCGAGCGGAATTGCGTTGGGTTCTTTGGGTGTTTCTAATGGGTAAATAGTGCCATCTTGAGCTATCACAACCGTTGAAAATAGCATAAGGCAAAGCATATAAAATGCTTTATTCATTTTTTTGAATTTTATTAACATAAAATATAATTAAAAGTTGAAAATTCAAATATAGTGTATTTTTGACACGTTTTAAAATTTTATTCTTTCTAATATGTTTTTATGATTAAACTTAGGTTTTTCATCTATTTGATGATTAATTAGAGATTAGTTCATTTTACTCAATCTATATACTTAAATAAATCCTTTGAAGAGCTTGAAAACGGAATAGTTTTTTAGTTACTGGAGGTTATTAGGAGATTGTGGCGTCTCCCGTGCGGGTATATTTTAGGCAATGACAACTTACCAATAATCAGTTTCCCAGTAACCAATCACTAATAAGAAAACTGTCCATACTCGTACTGTAAATGTCCGAAAATGGACATTTTTGGCGTTTGAATAAATTGTAAACGTTTGATTATTAGTCTATTAAAAGTTTGGCACATCATTAGATGAATAGTAATAAATTATGAAAAAGCTATGCTAAGAAA
>NZ_JBMLRC010000199.1:0-1320 GCF_049241225.1 Emticicia sp. | reverse complement strand
CAGCAGTTGGGTCAGCTTTGGCGGCTAAATCGAATGCTTCTTTGATGTAGCCTTCACCCAATTTATTTAAGAAGATTGATTTTCGGAGTGTACCATCTTCTTCTAAGGCTTCGTTTACTACATCCCAGCTGCCAATTTTACCTTTGTATCTTCCCGCGACCGTATTGATGTGTTCGGTCATGAACTGTCGAAGAGAATCTGCACTCTGTATTTTTCCTACAAATTTAGGTAGTTGGCTATGCCAAACTAAAGTATGGCCAACTGTATGTATCTTATTTTTTTGAGCAAATTCAATAAATTTGTCTGCTAATGAAAAATCGTAACGATTTTGGTCTGGATGAATGACTTCCGCCTTCATTATATTCTCAGGAGTGGCCGAGTTAAATTGCTTAATTATCAGTTCATTCGCCAATGTATTTCGCTCTAAGATATGTTCAGTTCCTAAGGCCGTGCCAACTAAAAAATCATCTTTATATGCATCTTTTAGTGAAGAAAATTGTGGTAATTGTTTTTGTGAATTACAACCAAGATTCAAAAGAGCAATACCGACGAAATGGTATAAAGAAAACGATAATTTCATAATTTTTTTTGGTTGTTATTTTTTAAAACTAATGATAGATGCGTTGTTTCGTGCAATAAGTAAATGATTATTAATAGTGATGGCATCTCGAACTTCCCCCTTGACTTGTAGCCCAGAGATGTGTGGTAAAATATATTTAAATTTACCTTTGCCAAGCCCCTTGAAATAGCCTCCTTGAAGTCCATCATGCCTGCCTACCTCTGGTTTTAGGCGATAGAAGTTTCCGCCTGCATAAAAATCTTTGATTCCATCTTTATCAAAATCGCCTGTTTCAAAAGCGAAGATTGGCGAAAACTGTGCTTCGGCTGGAAGGCTCTCCAAAACCAAATTACCATCTTGATTGACTAAAACTGATGAATTGAAATTGACTACCTGCTTTTTGACAGCTTTGGCTAACTTATCCTTCTCAAAAAGGTCGGAGACTTGCATCTTGGCAAAATCTTGATATTTGATAGTTTTTTTCTTCAAACTCGGCATTTGAGCGGTTAAATCAGCTTTACTGGCAAATGGGAAAGGTTTCTCATCTTCAGGAGTAAACCATTCCATGATTACCTCAGGACGTTTATTATCATCAAAATCATGCACATACAGTTTGAGAGGTTTCTCAGTACTGGCTTTAAATTTCATGTTTGTTCCCCAGTTTCCGAGTAAAAAATCGGTGTCCCCATCTTGGTCAAAATCGTCCGCTTCAATTGTATTCCACCAACCCTCACTATTCGGAATTGCCACTGGTTGTTTGA
>NZ_JBMLRC010000198.1:0-3977 GCF_049241225.1 Emticicia sp. | reverse complement strand
CTTCAGGGTTTGGCATACCAAAGTTTCGGTGCTGACGCTCTTTGGTTTTTCTTCCTTTTTGCTGACCAATGACCATTACTGATGTGCCATCAATACTGGCAAAACCACCTACAATCGCTGGGTCGTCTTTTACAGTACGGTCGCCGTGTAATTCGTGGAATTCTTGGCAAATGCGTTCGATATAGTCCAGCGTATATGGGCGGTCTGGGTGACGAGAAAGCTGAACTCTTTGCCAACGAGTAAGATTGGCGAAGGTTTCTTTTTTCAATTGCTCAATATTATCATTGAGCGTACGAACGGCTCCGCTAACATCAACGTTGTTTTCGTTGGCAAGGCGTTTCATATCCTCAAGCTTAGATTCAAGCTCGGCAATTGGTTTTTCAAAATCTAAAAGTGTTCTCATTCTAATTTAATTAAGAATGTAGAATTAAAAATGTAGAATTAAAGAATAATTTGAGTTATTGTCATTTTAAACAAATTAAATTCTTAATTCTTAATTCTCAATTCATAATTCAAATACTTGTCCTTTTTCTGGAATTACTACTTGATTATACCCAACTTCGGCGAGTGTATTTTTAAAGTTTTGCATGGTGTGTAATTCGCCATGCACTAAAAAAATATTTTTGGTTTTTTCTTTATTTTGAGTTTTTACAAAATCAATCAAATCATCTAAATCGCCATGACCCGAAAACACATCAATCTTTTCTATATTGGCATTGACAGGTAGTTTTTGCCCACCGATACTTAATTCTTTGCGTTCGCCATTGAGCAATTTCCAACCGAGTGTGTTTTCACTGGCGTAGCCAATCATTAAAATAGTAGCATAAGGATTACTGATATTAGCTTGAATATGATGTTCGATGCGTCCACCAGTTACCATTCCTGATGCCGATATTATGATGCAAGGCTCCGAATGATTAGAAACTGCCTTACTTGCCTGATTCGACTCCAAATATACTAAATTTTCAAAATCAAACAGCGATTCATTTTCTTCGTTGAATTCACGGGCTTGTTTGTTCATCAATCGCACATTCTTTTCGTAGATGCGAGTGCTGGCTTTGGCCAGTGGGCTATCGGTAAATACCTTGATTGGTGTAAAGCCTCGGTCGGTGTAAAGTTTATTGAGGGTGTAAAGCATGGCTTGTGTACGCCCCACACTGAAAGACGGTATAATTAATCGGCCTGGAATATCAATACACGCTCGCTGAATAATATCGGCCAAAATTTCCTCTGGTTTGTTTTCGCTGATATGATGGCGATCGCCGTAGGTGGTTTCGGTGACTAAATAATCGGCCTGTGGAATCGGGTAGGGGTCAACCAACAAAGGGTAGTTTTTTCGGCCAACATCACCCGAAAAGCAAATTGTTTTCTTTTCGTTGTTTTCCCAAAATTCAAGATAAACATGAGCCGCACCGAGCAAATGACCAGCTGGATAGAGTGTTACGAAACCATCGTCTTTAAACTTAAATTTTTGGTCGAAAGGAATCGTTACGAAATTATCAATGGCTTCTTTTACTTGGCGTTCGAGGTAAAGTTCTCTTGAATCTACATCTTTTCTTTTTTTAGAGCGTTTTTTGCTATCGTGAATTGCTTTGTATTTCTTTTGGTTGAGCGAAGCTGAATCAAGTAATAGAATTTCGGCCAACTCCATTGTTGCCTTCGTACATAGAACCTGCCCCTCAAAACCTTCTTTGTATAAATTGGGGATTTGCCCCGAGTGGTCAATGTGTGCGTGTGTGAGAATGATTAAGTTGATGAGTGATGGGTCAAAGGGAAATATACCGTATTCAGACTTGGTAGTCTCATGATTGTTTTCTCGCTCCAAATCAGTACCACAATCTATCAAAACTCTGTATTCATCGTCAAATTCGAGCAGGAACATACTCCCCGAAACTTGCCTTGTTGCTCCCCAGAATGTTAATTTCATATAAGTTTATCAAATGATTAAGAATAGTTAAGTAAAAATCACATTAACTTAATATTCATAATACAAATTACGGAAACATTTCTTTTTTTAACTAAGCATTTTAGTTAAAATTGTCGTAAATTCAACCGTAATCAGTTTTTAGATATAAAGAAAAGATTGACTATCAGAGATTTAGTAAATCTAAAAAATAGAATTTTAATTCCCTAAAACTAACAATATTTTCTCCATGAAAATAATTTTATTCATTCTTTTACAAATTTCTAACCCACTTGAGCGATTGCAAAAATTGGTTGATAGTGTGCAAAATGACCCTGATATAAGGAATGGAATTGTGGCAGCTTCGATTCGCTCAACAAAAACAGGTGATTATAAACTTCAATATAATGCCCAAAAATCAGTCAATTCGGCTTCTGTTTTGAAGTTAGCATCCACTGCTTCTGCTTTGTCGGTTTTTGGTTCAAAATACCGATTTCAAACATTTTTGGAATATGATGGAGTAATTATAGATAGCGTTTTGAAGGGTAATGTTTATATTAGAGGAACGGGTGATCCATCGCTAGGGTCGAAGCGAATTGGGTCTAGTGTTGATGAGATTTCGAGGAGTTTTGCTCAAAAAATCAAGCTTCAAGGTATAAAAAAAGTAGAAGGCTTTATCATCGGTGATGGATCTATTTTTTCTGATAATACATTGGCTGATTCATGGATTTGGGGCGATATCGGGAATTATTACGGGGCAGGGATCACTGGTTTAAATATCAACGAAAACCTCTACTCAGTCTATTTCAAACAAAGCAAATTTATTGGCGACTTTGCTCCAATTACTAGAATTGTACCTGAAATTCCAAATATAAAAACAATCAATAAGGTAACTGTGGGCGAACGTGGCTCGGGCGATAATGTCTTGCTCTACAGCACGCCTTTTAGCACTATTGTACTTTCTGAAGGTACAATTCCGGCAGGTGAAAACGAGTTTTCGGTTAAAGGATCTATTCCAGATCCACCTACCTTTTTGGCATACCAGGTGCAAAAACAATTTAATTTACTTGGCGGAATTGCCGAAAGACCAACTACGTCATTTCAGCAATATAAAATGTCTGAGGGTTATTATCCTAAACAAAGAGTTGTTTTTTACACATATGAATCACCACCGTTGTCTAGTTTGGTGAAGGACTGCAATTATCATAGTATCAATCTCTATGCCGATGCGTTTTTAAAATCAGTTGGTTATAACCTTTCAAAAGACGGAAGCTTTGATTCGGCCATCAAAAGCCAAAAACAGCTTTGGTCGCGAAAGGGTGTTGATTTACAGGGTTTTATGATTCGAGATGGTAGTGGACTTTCGCCATCGGGAGTCCTTACCGCCAATAACTTGACTGATATTTTATATACAATGAAAACCGATGAGGCATTTCCCGAATACTATGCTTCCATTCCAGTTGTTGGTATCAGTGGAACCGTGCAGAACTTAGCTAAAGGCTCAAAAGCCGTAGGAAATGTAAGAGCCAAAAGTGGCTCAATTAGTAATACAAGGGCTTTTTCGGGCTATTTTACAGCGAGCAGCGGTGAAATGATGTCGTATGCATATATTATAAATCGTTACGCTGATGGAGCTGAAAAAAAAGTTAGACGTTATCTTGAAGAAATGATTAAATTAATGGTAGAGATTTAGTAAATTCCTTGATAAAACACCCATCTATTATGCCTTATATTCAACTCAAAAATGCTAATTATTACTATGAAGAATATGGTTTGGGAGAAGAAACCATAGTTTTTTCGCATGGACTCTTGTGGAGTGGCCACATGTTTCATAAGCAAGTAGAATACTTTAAAGATAGATACAGGGTAATTACATACGACCACCGAGGGCAAGGTAAAACCGAAATTACGGCTGACGGCTATGACATGGACACCCTCTATGATGATGCCGCTGAGCTAATCGAAAAGCTGGTAGGTAAGCCCGTGATTTTTGCAGGGCTTTCGATGGGCGGTTTTGTGGGTATGCGTTTAGCAGCTCGTCGTCCTGACCTGATAAAAAAACTAATTTTACTCG
>NZ_JBMLRC010000197.1:0-1608 GCF_049241225.1 Emticicia sp. | reverse complement strand
ATGCGGCTCTCGAATACCTGATTTTTCAAGACGAATTACTGAAACACCTCGAACAGAAATCACCCAATTTTAAGTATCCAAAATCTTTTAGGAATACTGATAATCAAGGCATTTTCGACTATATTGATGCTCACGGGAATAACAGAAAAATACGATTGTTAGAGTGGATGGATGGTCATTTGTATTCGGCTGTAAACCCAAAAAGTGAAAGTCTGAGGTTTTCGCTTGGCCAAAAATGCGGACAAATAACCAATGCACTTTTAGACTTTAATCATGCGTTGGCACATCGAACTTTCGACTGGAATTTAGCCGATGCTCTTTGGGTAGAACAATATGTTGGGTTGTTTTCGGAAAAAGAACTCGAAATCGTCAGTTTTTTCATCGAGAAATTCAAAGCTATTCAGCCACAGTATCAGAATCTCAGAAAAAGTACGATTCATAACGATGCCAATGATAACAATATCATCGTTTCGCATCAATTACAAAATCCAAGCGTTGAGGCTATTATCGACTATGGCGATAGCGTTTATTCGCAGATTATCAATGATTTATCGGTCGTTTTGGCTTACGGAATCATGGATTTTGAGCAACCTCTGGAAGCCGCAAAGGTAATTATCTCGGGTTATCATCAACAGTTTCCGCTTTTAGATGAGGAATTACAAGTGCTTTACACCACAACCGCCATGCGTTTGGTGATTAGTGTCACGAAATCGGCCATTAATAAAAAGAAAGAACCCGAAAATGCGTATTTGCTCATCAGTGAAAAATCTGCTTGGCGACTTTTAGAGCAATGGAAAAATATTTCGGAAAATTATGCCTATTATACATTCAGAAGTGCTTGTGGAATGACTCCTTGCAGCACCTACGAAACGTTTATCAATTATGCCCAAAGCTCCAATTGGACAATTGAAGATTTGATTCCCGAAAGTAAAAACAAAACCATCACTCCGCTTGATTTATCCATTGCTTCGACCTTTATTGGCAACTTCAGTAATTACATCAATTCGGCGGCACTCGATGATAAAATCAGTCGAAAAGTGAAGGAAGAAAACGTGCTTTTGGTGGGCGGTTATGGCGAAGCACGGCCGATTTATACAACCGATGCTTTCAAGATAAAAACTAACGAAGGCTACGAGCATCGCACGATTCATATTGGAGTTGATTTCTGGACTTTGGCTCATACGGCCGTACACGCTTTAGAAGATGGCGAAATTTTTAGCTGCCACAATAACGACCACCCAAAAGATTACGGCCCAACACTTATTCTGAAACACCAAGTAAACGGTTTGGTGTTTTATACACTTTATGGACATCTGACAAAAGAAAGTTTAGCTGATAAATTTATTGGAAAAGCCATCAAAAAAGGCGAAAAAATAGCCGAAATTGGCGTTGAAGCCGAGAATGGAGCGTGGTCACCGCATTTACATTTTCAGATAATTTTAGATATGTTGGGGCATGAAAATGACTTTATTGGCGTTTCGAGTCCGAGTAATTGGCCGATTTTTTCGAGTATTTGTCCTGACCCGAACCTTCTTTTCAAAACTTCACTGCTCAACTCAAAAAAACGCACCGACCAGCTCGACCAAATCAATTATCGAAAACAGCATT
>NZ_JBMLRC010000196.1:2134-7374 GCF_049241225.1 Emticicia sp. | reverse complement strand
AAAAGAGCATTAGAAAGATTACTACTCTGCCCAATTGTGTTCGGATTTGTCTTCACTTCGCTATCAATAAGCCCCTGCACAACTTTTGGTGAAAGACTATCTTTTTTTCCATCGAGGTAGGTTACGATAGCTACCGAACTATCAATCGGTACTTCTTTTTCGTTCGTGATTTTGAAAACTCCTTTTTCGGTTTCCGAAATATAAGTTTTCACACCTTTCGTATACACTTCTTCGTAGGTGTATTCTTCTTCTTCATCAGAGCTGCTACTTCCGCAGCTTTGAAGCATAACACTATTGCCCATAATCGTGAGGGCAATTGTGCTACTAATGGTGATATCTTTTACTTTTTTGATAAAAGTTTTTTTGCTGATAGGAGTCATTTTTCGATATTGTAAGAGCGGTTTAGTAAATTTATGTGTCAAATATTTAGTAAATGCTGCAATTAAGAAAGAATCTTGGTAGGAATGGTTATTTTTCCTTGTAATTTGGCATTTTTCTTGGACAATTTATGAAGTATTTTCTGTTTTTGATATTTTTAGGGTTTGGGAGGGCTGTGGCTCAAAACCCTTATGTACAGGTGCTTGGTGTGGCACAAGATGGCGGTTTTCCGCAGGCAAATTGCCAAAAAGAATGTTGCAAAGCTGTTTTTGATGGAAAAACTGCCCGCCAGTTTGTTTCGTGCATAGCAGTTATTGACCCACTCTCACAACAACAATGGATATTTGATGCCACACCAGATTTTACGCAGCAATTACATCTGCTCAATAAACCCGCACCTAAAAACCTGGGTATTTTCCTGACCCACGCACACATTGGGCATTATACGGGTATTATGTACTTGGGCCGTGAAGCCATGGGAGCCAACCAAGTGAAGGTTTATGCCATGCCCAAAATGAAAAACTTTATCGAGCAAAATGGGCCGTGGAGCCAGTTGGTGGCCTTACGAAACATTGATTTGCAGCCAATTAAGGAAGATTCGGTCATTGTCTTAAACGAACGTGTGAGTGTACAGCCATTCAGAGTGCCACACCGTGATGAGTTTTCGGAAACGGTTGGTTATAAGATATTTACGCCCAATAAAAGTTTAGTATTTATCCCTGATATTGATAAATGGCAAAAATGGAATCGAAGTCTGGAGGAGTTAATCAAATCGGTTGATTATGCTTTTTTAGATGGTACTTTTTATAAAGATGGCGAAATTAATCGACCAATGAGCGAAGTACCGCACCCATTCGTGACCGAAACGATGGACTTATTGAAAAACTTACCAAGCACCGAGAAAGCCAAAGTACATTTTATTCATTTTAACCACACAAATCCTGTGATGAACCCTAAATCTTTAGAAAACAAAGAAGTCAGAAAGCAGGGCTTTAAAGTGGCTTTTCAAGGACAACGAGTTGAGCTATAATTTCAAATTTAAACTAAAAAAATGGACAAAAAACACCGCACATTACTTATCATTATATCAATAGTTGGCTGGGCTGCTATTGGTGGCTTAGGGTGGTATTTTATCAATAGTTATACCTCTGATTCTCGAAAGACCAAAGGTGTGGCCGAATACGACACGCTTGTTCAGCCAACACATTACAAAACGATTGCTTCACAGGCCTTCAAAAATGTGGTACTTGAAACCGACCTCGGCCCAGTAAAAGTTTATTTCGAACCAAGCGAAAAACATTCTATCAAGTTTCATCAGTCGTATTTAAAATATGTTGATATGACATACCGAGGCGATACCTTGCTTATTCATGCGAAAAAAACGCCAAAATCGACCAAAGAAGAGCCTATTTATAAGCAAATTTATATTTACATGCCCAATATCAACTATTATCAGAGCGAAGCAAGTCAGACAACTTTCTCATACTTCAATATTGAGCAGCTCAAAGTTGACAACCGAAGTAGTTGGGTGCGTTTTTATGGCTGTAAGATTAAAAATTTAGAACTCCTCACCGACCACTCGTGTAATTATCGATTAGAAGAAAATTCTTATTTTGGGAAAGTTCGGGCCGCAATCAATGACAACAGTGCCATGACTTGCCTGAGTTACATCCAGACCGACCTCGTGGTTCGAACCAAAAGCTTCAAGAATATTGATTTGAGCAATGAAAATGTAAAGAAATTACTCATCGAAAAATAAGAAAACAACACCTGCAAGTGAGTCTTACAGGTGTTGTTAGTATCAACCTTTATCTACACACTCGGCGGCAATAACTTATACATCACGGGCGTAACGATTCTGGTTAGAATCAATGATGAAATAAGCCCGCCAACAATTACGAGTGCCAATGGTGAATAAAGCGGCGAATGCTCCATAATGAGCGGAATCATACCACCAATGGCGGTCATGGTTGTCAGTACGATTGGGATAAAACGGGTTTCTCCAGCTTCTTCGATGGCTTCATCAATACTCAAACCATTTTCTTTACGTAAGAAATTAGTGTAATCTACAAGTAAAATGGAGTTTTTCACTTCAATACCAGCCAATGCGATGATTCCGACGATGGCCGTAAACGAAAGCGAATTTCCAGTAAAAAGTAGAATCAAAATTGCCCCAATCATTCCGAGCGGAATTACTGAAAGTACAATAAATGTGCTTTTGAAAGTTTTGAATTCAAGAATCAAGATGGCGATAATTCCGAAAATGGTGATGATGATAATCGTACCAAGCCCACCGAATGTTTCGGCCGAACGCTCTACTTCTCCTGCCATTTTAAACTCATAGCCTTTCGGAAGCTTGATTTGTGCCAATTTTCCCATGGCTTCTTTCGTCACATTTGGTGTCAGGAAGCCACTTTTAATGAAAGCCGAAACCGTAGAATATCGGTCACGGTCGTAGTGATTGATGCGATTAGGCGATGTCTCGAAACCAACAGTTGCTAACTGGCTAAGCGGCACAAGATTTCCCATCTGATTGGCCACAAATATTTTTGAAAACACATCCATACTTGGGCGTTGCTCACGAGGGAGATTGACGTTGAGATTCATTTCGTCGCCGTCTTTTTCTTTATAAATTCCTAAGTTTACACCCGCAATTCCCATTCTGATAGTACGGTCAATATCAACCGTCGGAATACCCAGCATTCCTGCTTTATCTTTATTGATATTTACTCGTAAATCAACATTTTGGGCGGCAAGGGCATTATTTACGTAGATTGTGCCTTTGGTTTCTTTGAAAACCTTCTCAACTTTAGCCGAAATTACTCGCAACGAGTCAAGGTTTTCGCCCATGATTCTGACTGCCAAAGGTGCTTCAAAGGGAGCTCCTTGCTCAAACTGAATCACACGGATTTTTGCCCCTGGATAAGAATCAAAAATTGCCCGTAGTTCATCAATAAATTGCTCACGCTCAGGTACTTCTACCTTATCTTGTAGCTGCACAAAAAGTTGTGAGTAATTCGAGAGGGTTCCACCAACGGGCAATGTATTGTAGTAAATACGTGGATTACTTTTTCCTACGTTTGTGGCAAAATTCTTAACGATTTTATGCTTTAACAACTCATTTTCAACGAATCGGGCAGCTTTATCGGTTTCGGAAAGTGTGGTGCCGAGCGGGGTTTCGATGTTTATCAAGAATTGAGGTTTTTCGGAACGAGGGAAAACACTCGTACCAACTACTGGAATCAAAGCCAAGCTGCCAACAAAAATCAAAACAGCAACCAATAAAGCAGTTTTAGGATACGAAAGTGCTTTATGCAATACTTTACGATAAGAGCCTTCAATACCTTTTTTCATCAATCTAAGAACCACGTTTTCGCCGTGTTCTTCGCGGGGCATCAGCAGGCTGGCCAAAAACGGAACAATTGTAAGCGAAACAAAGAGCGATGCAATGATGGTCATGATTACGGCCATCGGAAGGCTTCGGATGAAATCTCCTGCTGATTCTGGAAGAAAACAGAGTGGTAAAAACGCAAAAATCAAGGTGGCAGTACAGCCTAAAACGGCTAAACTGATTTGTTTGGTAGCTTCGATGGCTGCTTCTCGGCGAGGCATACCTGTACGCAGAAATCTGGCGATGTTTTCGACCACCACAATCGAGTCATCTACCAACAAACCCAATGCGATAACAAGCCCCACCACACTTAGTTGATTGATTCCGAAACCTGCCAAATCGAGCATCGTCAGTCCCATCGCCAATGACAGTGGAATCGAAATCATTACGATAATAGCAGGACGAATACCCAACGGAATGAGTGTGATGAGTACCAACAAAATAGCAATACCAAAGTCACGAGCCAAGCCGAATAAACGAGTAGAAACACTTTTTACTTGGTCGAAACTCTGCTCAAATTTTATATCAGCTGGTAAACTCTTAGCAAAATCATCAATGACTGGTCTGATTTCTTCGCCGGTTTTGAAGATATTGCTACCGTCTTTCATAGTAGCCGTGATGAACACCGCTCTTTTACCATTCAAACGCCCCAGATAATTTTCTTCTTCATAGTCAAATTTTACGTCAGCTACATCTCGCAAATATGTTACGGTCGTGCCAGATGAGCTAACAATGGTATTCTTTATTTCATACAAACTTTCGTAGCTACCCGAAGTTTTTACACTGAATTTTCGACTACCGATTTCGATATTTCCTGCGGGAATATTAGCATTTTCTGACTGGACTGCCCCTAAAACTCGATTTAGCGGAATTCGGAACTGTGCCATTTTATCTAAATTGACCGAAATTGTCACTTGTTGTTTCGGGAATGCCCAAATTTCAGAAGTCTTTATTGACTTTACTTTCAGAAGTTTGTCTTTCAATTTATCGGCTTCTTTCTCTAATTCTTTATAAGGTGTTGTTTCCGACATCACAGCACATTGAATGATGTTTACGCCTTCGGGTGTGAAACGTAGTACATCCATGCTATAAATATCGGCTGGTAGTTTGGTGCGAATAGCGTTTAACTCACGCACAACCTCGTTGTATTTATCATCGGGATTGATAGAGTGAACAAACTCCAAACGGATTTGAGCAACACCCTCGTCAGCCGACGAAATTACTTTTTTAATATCGCTGATTTCAGACATTTTATCTTCGATAGGGTCAACGATGAGTTTTTCCATATCGGCAGGAGAAGTACCGGGGTAAACAACCACGATACTATTGAAAGTTGCCTTCAAAGCTGGGTCTTCGGCTTTGGGCATATTGAGCAATGAGTTAACTCCAATTGCCATAATCATCACGAAAATGATAATGGTAAATTGGTAGTTTTTGACGGAAAATTCGACGAGACGCATAGCTTTTTAAT
>NZ_JBMLRC010000196.1:0-2034 GCF_049241225.1 Emticicia sp. | reverse complement strand
ATGGTAAATTGGTAGTTTTTGACGGAAAATTCGACGAGACGCATAGCTTTTTAATTAAGAATTGAGAATGTAGAATTAAGAATTATGACTGTTTTAAATATAAAAATTAAGAAATACGTATAAGCTTTAATGCAAAAACTTACTGATTATCAAAGAATTACGTTTTCAACTTTTAATTCCAATTTATTCTTAGTCATTGTTTTCTTTCGTCGTTTTTAAAATTGACGAAAGTATTTTCTTAATTTCATCACAATCGGAGTAAATTGAGGTGTATAATTTATCATCTAAATAATCGGTGGCTTTTAAAAGTCTAAGCCAATAGAGTGTTTCACGAGCTTCTTTGTAGGAAATTCCTATTTTTGACGCAAACTCTTTTCTACTAAATGCCCCAACGGCTTCTTCTACATTTGCTCCAATAGATGTGCCGCTTCGGAGTACTTGTTTTGCAAGAGAATCTATATCTCGATGGTTTGTTCTTAACCATTGATACAGTTTGACTATTCTTACAGAAAATACAAAGGTCTTTTCTAAAATAATATTTGAAGAACTATTTTCCATGATGAGATAACAGATAAAAAAGAATTTCCACCATTCTTAATTCTACATTCTTAATTCTTAATTGCTTTCACCTTCGCTTTATCGCTCAGGAAATTTGCCCCTTTAGTTACAATCTGTATGCCTTCGCTGATACCTGAAATGATTGATACATTATTGCCGAAAATACTTCCAATGTTAACTGGCACTTTGCTAACTGACTGATTTGAAGCATTATACGCATAAACAAAAGCCGTATTTTTATCAGCCTCAACTAATGCTTCAATTGGAACTGCGAGCGTTGAAGCACCTTTACCCGTAGAAATTTCGGCTTTGGCTACGAAGCCCGAGATGAGTTTTTTGCCATTGGGCTGAATCTGTAATTCGGCCTCGAAAGTGCCAGTGGCGGGGTTTACGGTTTGAGCAATTTGCGTGATTCGGGCTTGAAAAGCTTCGTTTGGATAAGCATCTAAATAAACCGTGGCCACATCGCCGATTTTTACTTTCACTACATCACGGTCGGCCAAACCTACATTTACGATGTAAGCACTTTCGCCCGTACCGAGAATAAATGCTGGGGCAAATGGTGTGATGAGTTCGCCTTGCTCAGAGATTTTTCTAAGGATTCGTCCGCTCGTTGGGGCGTAGATTCTTGATAACTTTTGGTTAAACTCAGCTACTTGCACGCTTTGCTTGGCCACATCGTAGCCCGTGGTGGCATCTTGTACGTTTGTGAGCGTAGCGGCCTCATCGGCGTAAAGTTTTTTTACACGCTCCAAATCTCTTTCCGATTTTTCTAAGCCCAATTTAGCTTGACGAACTTGGGCATCAATTTCCGATAAATCGAGTTCGGCCAAAAGCTGACCTTCTTTTACAAACTGCCCTTCTTGCACATACACACGGCGAATCATTCCGCCAGTTTTGAACGCCAATTTCATTTCTGATTTTGACGAAAGTACCCCACTCGCAATGATTGGTTCGCTCAACGATTTTCGACTAACGGGCTGCACTTCAACCGTTAAGGTTTCTTCGGCTTCGGCCTTTTTCGTTTCTTGTTTCTTTCCGCAACTGGTTATCAATAAGGTAGCTGCAAGAATTATGTAAGTATAACTTTTCATATATTTTTTATTTTTGTTCAAAACCTAATTTTTCTATTTTTTTCAACCAGTTAGCTCTAAATGAATCTTTCGACAATCGAATTGGGCCGATTGTAGTTGTACGGACTGGCTTTATGCCCACAAAGTGAAACGTAAGTTGCTTAACTGCATGATAACTCGGGCGACCGTAATAAAGCCAATAAAACCAAGCTGGCTGGTCGAGTGTGCTGATGATGTGCCCTGTTCGGCCTGACAACAGTTTTTTCCACCACAACGAATTTTCGATTTTTTCATAGGCAATTCCTGGCAAGAAAATCCTATCAAAAAAACCTTTCAGCATAGCAGGAATAGAACCCCACCAAACTGGATAAAATAGCACGATATGCTCGGCCCACTTGATTTT
>NZ_JBMLRC010000195.1:1595-5220 GCF_049241225.1 Emticicia sp. | reverse complement strand
TTAAACAACCAAAACAATGTTAAAGAAAACTTTCGCAACCGCTTTTTTCTTTTTTGCAGTAACTATCGCAACATTCGCTCAAGATGTCAACGGAAAATGGGTTGGCAAAGTGATGGACCAATTTGATGTAGCCTACAACTTCAAAGCTGATGGCGAGAAATTGACAGGAACTACCACAGGCCCAGATGGTACCGAAATCGCACTGAAAGATGGAAAAATTAAAGGCAATGACCTTGAATTTACAATCAATATCATGGAAAACGATGTAAAAATTGCGGGTAAATTAGAGGGAGAGGTTATCAAACTCAAATTTAAGATTATGGATAATGATGTAGAGTTGGTTTTGAAAAAAGAAAAAAAGTAATCAGCAACTCTCAGAAATAGATTTCAAAAACCGCAGTCCTAAGCTGCGGTTTTTGTTTTATACTAAAATGATTGATTCTGATAAATAATTGTTTGATTTTGCTATCAAAAAGGTATTTATAATGCTGTAATAGTGTAATTTGAGAGAAATTCCATCTGTACGAATTTCATCATATGGTTAAAATATATCTCCTAAAGCCTTGTCTAAATTTTAGACAAGGCTTTTTATTTTCACAGTAAATTGTGCTATTTAATAAGGTATGCTAAGAACATTGATTGATTTTGTCAGTCAATAGCAGAATATTGATAATAAATTAAATTATTCCTATATTACTTTTGTACAACAAATTGTTATCAAAAGTCAATAAAAAAGCCGCTTCTACTGCGAATAGAAAACGGCTTCAGATTTTTTGATTGGCATTTAAACTCGTTAAAATTTAAAACCGACCAAATTTATGAACAAAATTTCTTTATCTAACTCTTATTGGCAAAAAACTACTGTTTTTCTTGCTTTAATGCTATTTACCTGCGTGTTTGCTTACGCCCAAACCATCAGCGGAACGGTAAACTCCGATAAAGGAGAGAAACTACCAGGTGTAAGTGTTGTAATTAAAGGTACTACTAAAGGAACTACGACTGACCGAGACGGTAAATACGCGATAGATGCTAAAAGTGGAGAAACCCTTGTTTTTTCATTTGTTGGATATGCGTCCAAAGAAGTAACTCTGAGTAATCAGACCACAACTGACATTAGCTTGACGGAAGACACACAGAGCTTGGATGAAGTGGTTGTTACGGGGGTTTTTGACAAACGTACGGCCATGGAGTCTTCTATAGCCATCAGCAAATTAGATAGTAAAACTATAGCTCGATTGGCACCGAATAGTGCAGCAGATTTATTGAGTTTTACACCTGGAGTTTTTGTAAACTCTGCATTAGGAGAGATCAATAACACCGTTTATTCAAGAGGTGTAAATGCCAACCAGTTTACGCCATCGGGTGTAAATGGTTATTATTATGTATCTTTAATGGAAGATGGTCTGCCTGTTACGAATATCACTTCAGGAACTGTGGTTGCTGATAGATTTTATCGTGCAGATGCTACTTTAGCTAATTTAGAGTCAGTAAGAGGTGGTTCAGCGGCCATTGCCTCAAATAATGCACCGGGTGGAATTTTTAACTACATCTCTAACACAGGTTTGAAACCTGTTAACGAAATTGCTTATAAAGTTGGTCTTGAGGGTGACGGAATTAATCTTTTCAACCGTATTGATGCAAATTTTGGCGGAAAATTGGGTAAAAACAATTGGTACTATAACATTGGTGGGTTTTATCGCCATTCAGACGGCCAACGCTACCCTGGTTATGCCCAAAACAAAGGCGGACAAATCAAAGCTAACGTTGTGAAAACTTTAGCCAATGGCGGAATGTTAAAATTCTATGCAAAGATTTTGGATGATAGAAACGGAATTCCGCAGAATCTTCCTGCTCAAAACTACGATAACCCTACGATTGTCAATGGTTTCAGTAATACGTTTAGCTATATGTTACCAGCTGGCGAATCGAAACAGCCTTTATGGAACAATACGGATTCTTTCACATTTGACCCATCAAAATTGATTCATAGTCAGGATAAAATGCTGGGTTCTGAGCTTAATCTCAACCTAAAAAATGGTTGGACGCTTACAAACAACATTCGAGGCTCATTGAAAGGTATTGAGCAAGATATTACTATCATGTCAACCCCTACTTCCTTGACGAGTGTGCTTACTTATGCACTCATGGGAATGGCTGGCCCCGGACAATTTTCTTTTAAGGACAGAGCCACTGGTCAAGAATTAGCCACCGTTTCAGCTGATTTTTCGAGAGGTCCAAGTTTCACAGTTACCAAAAATAATCTTCCTGGCCAAAGTATCGTACCAAATGCCGTGTTGTTTAATTTTTCTAATTATATCAAAGCTCACCTTGGTGAAGTAATTGACCAAATTACTGTTAACAAAAAATTGGGCAAACACTCAATTACGGCTGGTAGCTATTTGGCATTTACAAATTTTATTACAGATGTGGCTGGTACCGCAAACACTTCGCTGAGACCCATCGAAAACCTTGCATCTCCGCTTGATATTACTTGGACTAACCCTGCCGGAGTCGCTCAAAAAGTAACAAATCCTTTAGGATATGCTCGTCTTTCGGGTGGTGGATTGGCTTTTAGGTCGGCCGACGTAAAACAAAATCAGGTAGCATTTTTCTTGAATGATGGCTTTCAACCTACCGAAAATCTCAATATTGACTTGGGACTCAGAATTGAAAGTATTGGAGTAAAGGGCGGTAATCAGATTGGAGTTCCGACACCAACTTCTACAACCGGAGGACTTGATGGAAATCTAACAACACTCTTTGATAATTCTTATTTTGTTAAAGGTACAACGGTTAGTTATAACTCAAAACTTAATTTATTCTCGTATTCTGGAGGTGTAAATTATCTCTTAAACAAAGGAAACTCCATTTACGCTCGTTTCTCGAATAGTCAAAAAGCTCCTGACTACGGTTTCTATAACGATAACTTTACAAATCCAAGTGCTAGCCCAGAAGTAAAAGCCCAAACTATTACTCAATTTGAGTTAGGATATAAGTTTAAAGGTAAAAAAGCTTCGGGTTCAATTATTCCGTTTTATAGTAATTTAAGTAATATTCCTGTTACTACCATTGCTCAAGAAACCGATGGCACAGCTTACTATACACCAGTTGTTTATAACGAAATCCGAACTTTAGGTTTAGAGGCCGAGGTAAATATCAATTTGACCAAAAACCTAAGTTTAAATGCTAATGCTACCTATCAAGATGGAATTGCAACTACTTGGCAAAACTGGCTTGTTGGAGTAAACGGAAGAGCAGATGATAAAATAGCTGATTTCAACGGTAATCGTGCAGTGAACATTCCAAAACTCATGGCCAATATTTCGCCAATCTTTACTTATAATAAAGGTTTTGTGATGTTGAATTACAAATATATGGGGGCAAGACCAGCCAATATTGCGAATGTATTCGATTTACCTGGCTTTGGGCAGTTAAATTTAAGTGCGGGCTATGATATTTCAAAAAAACTATCACTTAATGCCAATATTAATAATCTGACCAATGTATTGGGTATCATGAACTGGATGGCTACTTCGCAATTTGCCTTGGTAGATGGTTTCAATCATAATTCGTTTACTGCGGAAAGAAGACAAACTGCACCAAATTCAATTTTTCAAATTTTACC
>NZ_JBMLRC010000195.1:0-1495 GCF_049241225.1 Emticicia sp. | reverse complement strand
CTTAGACGAGTATCTGACAATAGTTTGTTTAGTCCAGTTGATGATATTTTCAGATAAAAAGTCGGTTCATATAGCATTTGGGAGATGGTAAACATTGGGATGTGCTTTGAGCAGTTCAAAAATAACTGCAAAAATCCACACCCAATGTTTTGAGTGAAAAATGTAATTTAAAATAACATATTAAACCCTATAAAAATGGCGAATTTTTCAATCAAAAAAGCAGGCTTTTGGCAAGCACTTGTTGTAATTCTTTTAAATCAGCTTCCCATGATGGCTATTGTGGCGTTGATGCCAGCTTTACCAACATTGATGGAACATTTCAGAGATGTTGACAACAAAGATTTGCTCGTGCCGATGATTCTGACCGCACCGGGTATCTGTATTGCACTTATTGCCCCATTTGCTGGTGTGTTGGTTGATAAATTTGGTAGAAGAAAACTATTGATTTGGTTTACAGCCATATATGGTTTAGGTGGAATTTTACCTTTCTTCTTAGATGGTTTCAATACAGTTATCACGGGTCGCTTACTTTTAGGTATTGGAGAAGCCTTCGTTTTGGTTATCGGCAATACTTTGTTGGGCGATTATTTTGCCCCAAAAGACCGTTCAAAATGGTTAATGGTGCAAGGTTTCTTTGGCTCAATCGCTGCTGCCTTATTGCTTGCTCTAAGTGGGCAACTGGCGAGTATTGGCTGGAATTTCCCCTTTTTGGTTTACGGAATCTCTTTTTTAATAACTATACTTGCTGTAATCTTTATTTTTGAACCCGAAGAAAAATTCACGAGTGAGATAGATTCGGTCTCTTCCGACACCAAATTTCCTGTTAATACCGCCATTATGGTATTTTTGATTACACTCGGTTTTTCTGTTATTTATTTTGTCTATACCATTCATTTTTCAAGAGCTCTGGATGCCATGGGTATCAAAGACCCAAAACAAGTGGGTAATTTAGGAGCAATAGCCAGTACTGCCGTGCCTTTAGGTGCATTGATTTTTAAACTAGTTTCCAAACGCCCTTTTTGGCAGCAAATGGCTTTAATGTTTTTGTTTTTCACCATTGGGCTGGCTGGCATTGGCCTTGCCAAAGATACTACGAGTGCCGTGGCCGTTGGCTGGATTCAGCAATTAGGCTGTGGTATGACGATTCCAGTTTTGATAGCATGGGCTTTAAGTTTGTTCCCGGTTCAATACCGTGGCCGAGGCATGGGTTTCTGGACGAGTGCCTTCTTCTTAGGGCAGTTTGTAAATCCTATTTTTGTTTCTTCAATAGGCAAACTTGTAGGCAATGTACAAGATACTTTTTTAGCAACTGGCGTAATATGCGGCATCGTGTTTATCATAATTTTACTCCTAAATATCTTTTCAAAGAAAGCAATAAATTAATCTAATGAATAGCAATTCAAATATCAAACGTGCTGTAAGTCTTTATAGCTACCAGGTAGAGTTTTTCCTAAAAAAAGAATCTCGACGATAGTGGAATGGTAACTGTAGCAAC